>JACQWN010000404.1 GCA_016209245.1 Bacteroidia bacterium | reverse complement strand
GTCCCCCTCTCTACGAGCAGAGAGGGGGATGATACTGACGTATTATAACAAAGAGTCATCAATATTTCAAATAATACGGATGTATCGCCCCTCTCTATACATAGAGAGGGGAAGGGGGAGAGTATGCCGAAATTTGTAAAGCGGCATTTGAAAAATACCAAAAAGTGTAAACTACTTTGAAGCGATTTTGAAAAATGCCGAAAAATTTATGAATTATACTGCAAATAGGATAAATTTCTGCAAATATAGAAATATGACGTTTCGTTGTCCTGTGGACGAACGAAAGTCAGGTGACCTCAATTCGTCTGTAAGACAATTGAGCGTCATGTATTTTAAAATGCGGAAATTTACCCCGCAGTATAATCAGGTTAACAACTCAAAATTCCAATATTCCATTATAAATTTGCAAACCAATTTTCAACAATTTTGAAAAATGCTTATATTTGTAAAAATATTACATAATCATTATGGTGCGACATCTGACATATAAAGAATTGAATCTTCTTGACAGAGATGGAAGAATCACTGAAATAATAAAAAAGGTTTTTTATAATCATCCTGCCCCATCAATTTGGCATCAGGATATTTCAAGAAATCTTGAAGAGATCTTTCTTTATTATTTAAAAAAACATCCAATTGGAATTCTCTATGATGCACCCGTTGATGTAATCTTATCTGATGAAAATGTTGTTCAACCCGATTTGGTATTTATTCTGAAAGATAACAGACCTATCATCAAAGAGCATGGTATTGAAGGAGTGCCTGATTTAATCATTGAAGTGATTTCTGACGAAAGTTATGATGTTAAGAAAAAAATGCCCTTGTACGCAACTTATGCATTAAAATATTTATGGTATATTTTCCCGGATGAAAAACTGATTAAAACATACCGGCTTAATGTTGCAAAATATGATTTGATAGATGCTGTTTCTGAGAAAGATTCATTTTCTCATCAGCTTTTTCCCGGATTAATAATTGATGCAAAAAAAGTATTTAGAAAAATCTTGTAATTATATTATGGATTCAAAAACAGAAAAAATCAAATGTCTGATAATTGGTTCAGGACCTGCTGGTTATACCGCAGCAATTTATGCTTCGAGAACGAATCTGAAACCTGTGTTATATAAAGGAATACAACCCGGCGGTCAGTTAACTACTACTAATGAGGTTGAGAACTTTCCGGGGTATCCTGAAGGAGTAACCGGAACTCAATTAATGGAAGACTTGTATAAACAGGCACTTCGTTTTGGCGCAGATATTCGTGATGGTATTGTAACTGCAGTAAATTTTTTGGTTTACCCCTTTCTAATTATTATTGATGAGGAGAAAAAAATTGAAGCGGAAGCGGTAATTATTGCTACAGGGGCATCGGCTAAATATCTTGGATTGCCCTCCGAAGATATGTATCGCGGTCAGGGAGTATCGGCCTGCGCTACATGCGACGGGTTCTTTTACAAAGGGCAGGATATTGCCGTCGCAGGTGGAGGAGACACTGCCGCTGAAGATGCTGTGTATCTTTCCAATCTTTGCAATAAAGTATATATGATAGTTAGAAAGCCGTTTTTGCGAGCTTCAAAAAATATGCAGGAAAAAGTATTTAAGACAAAAAATATTGAAATATTATTTGAACATACTACAAAAGAAATATTAGGAGATGAATCGGGTGTAAATGGACTTTTACTTACAAAAAATGATGGCGAAGAGATTAAAATCAATATCACAGGTTTCTTCGTCGCTATTGGCCATGAACCAAATTCGCAAATTTTCAGAAAATATATCACTACGGATGAAACAGGATATATTATAACTATTCCAGGAACTACAAAAACTAATATCCCGGGTATATTTGCCTGTGGAGATGTTCAGGATAAGCATTATCGTCAGGCTATAACGGCTGCAGGTTCGGGTTGTATGGCAGCTCTTGAAGCTGAAAGATATCTTATGTGTTAAGGTGTTAAGGTGTTAATCGGTTTTTATTTTGTCTGTATAATTTTTATAAAAAATTATTTACATTTGCATAATTAATTTCGAATATGGCCACAAAAGATACAAATATAAACAAGCAAGATAATTATATTATAATTCCCAATCCTATTTATGATGTAGTTTTCAAATATCTAATGGAAGACAATGAAAGTGCAAAAATTATTATATCAACATTAATCAACGAAAAAATAATTCACCTGCAATTTGATCCTATCTCTCATGCACAAACAATAATAGACCCGGATAAAGATATACCGATAAAATTATTTCATCTTGATTTCACAGCAACAATAGCGCTACCAGATGGGACAGAAGAATTGATAATGATTGAGATACAAAAAGCTCAAAGAGTAAGCGATATTTTCAGATTTAAACGTTACATAAGTGCAAATTTTCAAAAGAAACAGGAAACAGAAATAATAGACCCTGAAACACAAGCAGTAAAAAAAATCAACAAACCAATCAGATTAATTCCTATCTTTATCTTAAATTTTAGAATTGAAACAGAGATTAATGACTTAATAATAAAGATAAACCGAATAAAAACAGGAATATTCAAGCAAGCTGTACTTAAAAAACATAATGAATTTATTGATAATTTAAGCTATGATATGATAGTAGTTCAACTACCTAATTTACATAATATTGAAAAATCGGAATATAAAAACGATAAATATAAAACTAAATTGTATTCCATGTTGAAACTATTTGACCAGCAAGCTAAAATAAAAGAAAACACTCATAGATTATTATTGTTGCGTTCAACTTTTCCAGGATTTTTAGAACGGATAATAAACAGATTAAAATCTGCCGATTCCGACTATCCTGATCTAGAAGAACAGATGAATGTAGAAGATGAATATTTAGCGGAATTAGAAGAAAACCGCAATAAAGTAACCTTTTATAAACAAAAAATAGAACAAAAAGACCAGGAACTTGTACAAAAAGACAAGGAACTTATGAAAAATAAACAAGAACTAGAACATAATAAACAAACAATTATTGATTTAGCAAAAATATTGAAAGAAAGTGGTGTGCCGATTGAAAAAATTCAGCAAAAAACCAACCTGTCAAATGAGGATATAAAAAAATTATGATGAGTACTAAATTTATTGGAATTTCGATTTTGTCGTTTGTTATTGTTATTGGATGTACAACTGATCCAAAAGAAAAAGCCCGTGAAAGCATCAGTGAGCTTGAAGCGCAAATGTCGGCAGATACAAATCAGGCGCCAAACAGGCAACTTGCTGTTCAGGCGATTCAGGCATATATTGATTTTGCCGAGAAATACCCTGATGATGCTCAAAGCACGGAATATTATTTTATGGCAGGCAAAATATCCATGAGTCTGAATATGGGAAGCCAGGCTATTATGTACTTCAACCGTGTCGAAACAAAATACGCTGAATCGCCTCAGGCTCCGATGGCAATTTTTATGCAGGCATTTGTATATGAAACAATTATCGGAAATACACAGAAAGCTGGGGAATATTATAAAAAATTTATATCGAAATATCCAAATCATGAATTTACTGATGATGCACAAATTTCATTAGAGCAACTTGGAAAACCTATGGAACAAATTATACGGGAAATAGAAGCAAAGAATAAGAAAGATTCAGGCACTGTACATACAAAAGATACAGTCATTTAGTAATATCAATATTGTTAAATTGCTAAATTGTTAAATTGCTAAATTGTTAAATTGCTAAATTGTTAAATTGCTAAATTGCGATGCATTGAGCTTGTCGAAATGTTAAATTGCTAAATTGCTAAATTGCTAAATTGCGATGCATTGAGCTTGTCGAAATGTTAAATTGCTAAAT
>JACQWN010000403.1 GCA_016209245.1 Bacteroidia bacterium | reverse complement strand
TTTTATAAATGCAAATACAGGATATGCTGTTGGTTTTGCTGGTACAATCCTTAAAACCACTAATAGCGGAAGCAACTGGACTACACTATCAAGTGGAACAAATAACCATTTAATGTCAATTTATTTTACTGACACAAATACAGGTTATGCTGTTGGTTGTTTAGGCATAATCCTTAAAACCAATAATGGTGGAAATAACTGGACTACTCTGTCAAGTGGAACAACTTACGATTTATATTCAGTTTATTTTATAAATGCAAATACAGGATATGCTGTTGGTTTTGCTGGTACAATCCTTAAAACCACTAATGGTGGAACCAATTGGATTGCATTGCCAAGTGGAACAATGTACCCTTTTTTTTCAGTTTTTTTTACAGATGCAAATACAGGTTATGCTGTAGGTTATACAGGCACAATCCTTAAAACCATTAATGGCGGAAGCAACTGGAATGCCTTGTCAAGTGGAACAACTTACGATTTAAATTCAGTTTATTTTACAGATGTCAATACAGGTTATGCCGTTGGAGATAATGGCACAATCTTAAAAACCACAAATGAAGGAAACAACTGGACAGAACCATCAAGTCAAATGACTTCCAATTTATATTCAGTTTATTTTCATGATACAAATACAGGTTATGTTGTTGGGGATGGTGGAATAATCTTCAAAACCACAAATGGCGGAAACAACTGGATAGGACTTATAAGCAGCAATTATCCGTTAAGGTCAATTTATTTTACTAATACAAATATAGGTTATGTTGTTGGTGATGCTGGCAGAATCTTCAAAACTACAAATGGCGGAAGTAACTGGTCTGCCCTGTCAAGTGGAACAAGTCATTATTTAAGTTCAGTTTATTTTACTGATGCAAATACAGGTTATACTGTAGGTAATTTTGGTTTAATTATTAAAACCACAACAGGAGGTATTGGAAGTATTAGAAGTATAGCGACTGCTGAAGATGGGTTAAAAATCTATCCAAATCCAACTACTACGCAAATAACGATAGAGTTCCAACAAATAACCGGCAATGCTGTGGTATCTGTTTATGATATACAGGGGAAAGTTATATTACAAAAACCCCTAAATCCCCAAAAGGGGTCTTTAACTCACCTTTCAGGGGGCAGAGGAGTAATAGACGTTAGCACGTTGCCAGGCGGGGTGTATATTGTAAAGGTTCAGGATGAGAAGAATATTGTTGTGAAGAAATTAATAAAGCGGTAACAGATGTTAACAGGTTGCTACAAAAGATTATTTCATGAGTTGTTTTTCAACAAAGATAACAATTTCAACAGATTTAAAAAAATTACGAACAAATTGATGATATAACAGTAGTGGGATTAAAAATATAGAAAATGTTTTAAGCTAAAAAATGAATAGAATAATTAAATATAATGAGAGAGCTACGTGCTCTAACATCGGGCTTAAACAATGCCTTGCTTACGTGTAATTTGATAATATCGGAAATTAAATATACATTTGTGATAAATTGATAAATAAGAACATTTAAAGTCGGCACTGTTCAAGCCCGTTCCCGTTATGCACAAGGGGTCGTGCGACACGATGTCATCTAAATAACTGTTAAACAGACTGTTATATGTTCTTTGACAGACTAATTAAACCTCATGTTCCATCATGAGTAGCCTACCGGCACATGCGTCAATGGCAACGTTGGGGTGTAAAGCTACCGGGACATGATTCTCTGCCAATAGCAACATTTTGACAGGAGTCGGCTTGGGTGGTATGGTGAAGACATCTGAACTGTCGTAGAAATACCTCCGGTGAAAATCGTGCCGACTTCCATCTGGTACTCTGTTGCAAGAAAGAGGTAGTAAGATTTTTATTCAGGAATCGCAAATGAATTCTGATATATGTATGCCCGGCAGTCACTGAAATAATTCATACTATGGGATTTCTCTGTCGGAATGTGCACCTGAACCGGATAACCGGAAAATCATTACTTCACAGTATTGCAAAGGTAAACGAACTAAAACAAATTTGTTTTACCGGTCGGTTCAGTCCGATTTTAGAGAGCTTGAGCCGTATGAGGTGAAAGTCTCACGTACGGTTCTTAGGGGGGAAAGGGACAGTAATACCCCCGCCCTACCCGACCAAAAAAATCTTAACAAAAAAAAGAAATTGATATAAACCCCGCAAGGAATTAATTAAGAATTATTGCACAAAAATTATTATAAACAAACAAAAAAAATAGTTTATGAAAAAAATTATTTTGATTTTAGTTGTATTTAGTTTAATAAGCTTGACAAATGCCCAATGGTTCTGGCAAAATCCGCTGCCGCAGGGAGATCATTTAATGTCAGTTCATTTTACAAATGAAAATACATGCTATACGGTTGGATACTATGGCACAATCTTAAAAACCACAAATGGAGGAAACAACTGGACTGCACTGACAAGTGGAACGACTAAGTGGTTAAATTCAGTTTATTTTACAGATGTAAATACAGGTTATGCTGTTGGTTTGGATGGCACAATCCTTAAAACTACAAATGAAGGAAACAACTGGACAACACAATCAAGTGGCACGACTAATGATTTACATTCAGTTTATTTTACTGATGCAAATACAGGTTATGCTGTTGGAGAAGGGGGCAAAATCCTAAAAACTACAAATGGAGGAAACAATTGGACAACACAATCAAGCGGCACAACTATCTCGTTAAGGTCAATTTATTTTACAACTACAAATACAGGTTATGCTGTTGGCAGTAGTGGTAAAATTTTAAAAACCACAAATGGAGGAAATAACTGGACAGTCCAATCAAGCGGCACGACTAACTCTTTATATTCAGTTTATTTTATAGATGCAAATACATGTTATGCTGTTGGACTTGAGGGTAAAATCTTAAAAACCACAGATGGAGGAAATAACTGGACAGTCCAATCAAGTGGCACAGGTTATAATTTATATTCAGTCTATTTTACAGATACAAATATAGGTTATGCTGTTGGAGCTAAGGGTTTAATCTTAAAAACCATAAATAGCGGAAATAATTGGACAGCACAATCATGCAGCACACCTTACTTATTATATTCAGTTTATTTTACAGATGCAAATACAGGTTATGCTGTTGGTGATGCTGGCACAATCTTCAAAACCACAAATAGCGGAAACAACTGGACAGCATTATCAAATGGTACGATTTACGCTTTATCTTCAGTTTATTTTACTGATGCAAATACAGGTTATGCTGTAGGAGACTTTGGCACAATTATAAAAACTATAAACGAAGGAAACAACTGGTCAGCACAATCAAGCGGTGGAACATACTTGTTGATATCAGTTTATTTTCCAACTGCAAATACAGGTTATGCTGTTGGTGATGCTGGCACAATCTTAAAAACTACAAATGGCGGAAACAATTGGACAGCACAAACAAGTGGCACGACTAATGATTTACATTCAGTTTATTTTACAGATGCAAATACAGGTTATGCTGTTGGAGGTAGTGGCATAATCTTAAAAACCATAAATGGAGGAAACAACTGGATAGAACAATCAAGCGGCACGTCTAATAATTTGAATTCTGTTTATTTTACTAATACAAATACAGGTTATGCTGTTGGGAATGGAGGCATAATCATTAAAACTACTAATGCCGGAAGTACCTGGACAGCACAAACAAGCGGCACGTCTAATTATTTGTTTTCAGTTTATTTTACTGATGCAAATACAGGTTATGCTGTTGGAAGTAGTGGCAAAATCTTAAAAACCGCAAATGGAGGAAACAACTGGACAGCACAATCAAGTAGCACAACTAATCATTTATATTCAATTTGTTTTACTGATGCAAATACGGGTTATGCTGTTGGACTTAGCCTTGATGGCACAATCATAAAAACTATAAATGGAGGAGACAACTGGACAGCCCAATCAAGCGGTACGACTTACCCGTTATATTCAGTTTATTTTACTAATGCTAATACAGGTTATGCTGTTGGGGGATATGGTACAATTTTAAAGACCACTAATGGCGGTGGTACATGGATTGAAGATAATAATATAAAAGAAAATAATGAGGTAATAGTCTATCCTAATCCTGCCATTAATCAAATAACGATAGAAACCCAACAATTGCCAGAAGATGCTATGTTTTCTGTTTATGATGTACAGGGGAGAGTTATGTTAAGCAGTAGTTGGAAGTTGAAAGTCGGAAATAATAAAAATAGTGCTTTGATTGATATTAGCACTTTACCAGCCGGGGTTTATATAATAAAAGCAAAATTGACCCCCAGTGCATAATCGAGTAGCCCGCCCCGCCAACTTACTGACGGGGTGAGGCTCTCACACCACTCCCGCATTATATCCGGGATAAACTCCCATTCGCGTCACGAATACGGCGGTTCGATATTTCGACATTTCGACAGGCTCAACGCAACGCAAGCTCAATACAGCGCAGGTATCAGCATTATCGTGTAATCGGTAAATAACAATGAACAAATAAAACCCCACCTGAAAAAAATATGAAAATAAAGCTTTTTAAAAAAGAAAATAAAATGACAAACAAAGAAACTATTAAAAAAGACATTAATTAGTGTCTGTCTGTAAAGTTAATCCACAAAAAAAGATTAGCCACGAATTGCACGAATTTACACAAAAAAATTAATTTTAATTCGTGCAATTCGTGGCAAATTTGGACATTATGGACAGACACTAATTAATTTATAGTTAAATTTTATTTAGCCTAGTACCCGAATTTTTTTACATTTACGCTTTAATATTATGTGCTTTATTGATGACTTCAACTTCCGGATATTCGTTGCTGTTGGTTAATCCCAAATCCCGTTACAACCATTATTCTGTACAAAACGAAACGGCATCGTTGCTGGGGAAAAAAAAGACGATGACCCCTCTTGCGCTTCCATTGCTTGCAGCCTTGACTCCCAAACATTATAATATTACAATTATTGATGAGGACATAAAACCGCTCCCTGATTGCATTATGCCTGATATTGTCGGCATTACTTTTACATCACCTACTACCGGCAGAGCCTTTGAGATAGCCGACCATTTCAAAACCATTGGCTCAACAGTAGTAATGGGTGGCGCTTCAGCATCCTTTAATCAAGAAGAAACATTAAAACATGCTGATTCTCTGGTAGTTGGCGAAGCAGAAAGAATTTGGGCACAACTATTACATGATTTTGAAACAAAGATTTTAAAAAAAATATATCAATCCCAACAACAATTTGATTTTGAAAATACCCCTGTCCCGAGATGGGATCTATTAGATACCTCACAATTAATGGCTTTCCCTGTTGAAGCTTCAAGAGGATGCCCGTACAATTGCCGCTTTTGTCTAACTACTAAAATGTTCGGTAACAAACAGCGATACAAGGATATTGATAATGTTATCGAAGAAATAGACCAATTGCCTGAAAAAAGGATGATGTTCACTGATGATAATCTGACATATAATAAAGAGTACGCACTTGAATTGATGAAGCGGCTTAAGCCATTGAACGCAGCATGGACATGCCAGTCAAGCATCGAGATAGCAGAGCATGATTATTTATTAAAAGCAATGGCTGAAGCAGGTTGCAATAATATTATAATCGGTTTTGAATCGCTTAATCCCAATAGTCTTGCCCAAGTCAAAAAATTCCATAACAAAGTTGAAAAATATGAAGCAGCCATTGATAAAATTCATTCCTGTGGGATTTATGTCGCCGCTTCCATGATAATTGGCTTTGATTCTGACAACTTGAACGATATTGATTTAATACGCGATTTTATATTGCGAAATAACATTTTTCATGCTCAGATTAGTCTCTTGGATGCGATTAACGGTACTGAACTGTATTTTCAGATGAAAAATGAAAACCGGTTATTAAACATTAATAAGGAATATAAATGCGGAATTTTTCCATCGCTGAAATATAAAAATTTTACGTCTATGGAAATTTTTGACAAATATTTTTTTCTTTCCGAACAAATCAAATCGTATGAAAATGTTACACAAATGGCTGTTCGCATTTTTAATAAATATCGCTTTACCAATGCTATGGATACTAAAATCGGGTTTTTGACAAAATTTAAAACAAGTTTTGTAATCATAAAGAACTATCTGTTAACCAAAAAATATCGGAATAATCGAAACAGTAATGTTACTTTTGTCTGTTGCAGGATATAATAATTATTTTAAAAAAAACAGAAAGATATTTCAAAAGGTCCGTAAAGAATTTGTCAGGTTATAAATGAAAATCACACTTATACACGCCGCATCACAGGACGATCCCCTGCGGAAAACCGATCCTTTCATGCCTTTATCGTTGCCAATATTGGCGGGTTCGGCCCCCGGGCATGATTATAAATTTGTAGATATGCTGGCAGGTGAAGTTCCAGATTATGGCCAAATTACTAATCTTGTTGGAATTAGCTATCGAATAACAGCAGAGAAAACGGCTTTTCAAATAGCTGATAAGTACAGAGAAAAAAATGTCAAAGTCATTTTAGGGGGGGCGCAGACGACTGCCGAGCCATTTAAAGCAAAAAATCATGCTGATGCTATTGCAGTCGGAGAGGGAGAGGCGCTTTGGCCTGTTATTTTAAAGGATTTTCAAAATGATTGCCTGAGGGAATTTTATGTGTGTTCCCCTGTTCCTTTCAATTCAAAAGAAAAAACCGTTTATCAGAAATATGAATTTTTTGATCTGAAAAATGAACCATTGCCTGTACGTAAATATTATAGGAAAAAATATGATTTCGATACGGTATTCGCTTCACGGGGATGCCCTGTCAACTGTGATTTCTGTTCAGTACCCTCGCTGTTTGGAAATAGTATACGGCTACGCCATGCCGGTGATGTTATAAAGGAGATAGATGGTTTCAAAAATTTCTATTATTTATTGGATGATACTGTATTCGGGCGGAAAAACACATATCAGTATTATCTGGAGTTATATGAAGCAATTGGCAAATTAAAGAAAAAAAGGTTATGGACCGGACAGGCTAATCTTGATGCGGCATCGGATCCGGAAGGGCGGGAAGTAATTATCAAAGCCGCCGTATCAGGATTGATTTATGCTGCAATAGGCATAGAATCTTTAAATCCCCAAGTCATGAAATCTGCCGGCACTTTATCAAAAAATGCCGTTAATCCTCATGAAAATACTATAAAGCAGCTCAAGGAGAATATCAGGTTCATCCAGGAGCAGGGGATAGTTGTAAGCGGGTGGTTTACAATCGGATATGACGAAGATACACTTGACACTTTTTACCAGGTGCTGGATTTCTGCAACGATACGGCCATTATTCCCGTGTTGTGTGTGCTTGAGGCGCTTCCGGCTACGAGATTATATGATAAAATGTCAAAACAAAACAGAATTGACAATAATAAACACTTTAATATTATTCATCCGTATATGAATGATACTGAAATCATGAAAACATTATGTATTATTAATAAAAATGCTTATACATTGAAAAAAATATATCAAAGGACAATGTTTTATTCACACTTTTTTGAAAAAAATAATCCTTCATTAAATAAAAAGATTAATAACAAAATCTTTAAAACAATTTTTACTTTTATTTTGCAGCTAAAATTAAAAAAAGGTATTATAGGCCGGGTTAATGAATTCAATAGGCAGTCGGCAGTCAGCAGTCGGCAGTCGGCAGTCGGCAGTTGGCAATAAACAATAAACATATGCAGAATACTCCAATCATTGAAATAAAAAAATTAGTAAAAAGTTACCGTGGAGCAAAAGATAATGCGCTTAAAGGAATAGACCTTAATATATATAAAGGAGAGATTTTCGGATTGCTTGGTCCTAATGCTGCCGGAAAAACTACACTAATTTCTATTATCTGCGGCCTTTTATCTTTTAATGAAGGGGAAGTAATTGTAAACGGGACAGATATTAAACATAGCTCAAAAAAAATCCGTTCCGATATTGGGCTTGTGCCGCAGGATGTTGCATTATATCAGCATCTTACGATTAAGGAGAACTTAAAATATTTCGGATCTTTACAGGGCTTGTATGGTAAAAAGCTAAAAGAAAGAGTTGAAGAATTTTTAGAAGTCGTAAAATTAAAACCGTATCAATCTAAACTCATTTCCAAATGTTCAGGTGGCATAAAACGCCGTGTTAACCTGGTTGCCGGATTGATACACAAGCCTTCAATATTATTTTTAGATGAGCCGACAGTAGGTGTTGATGCACAATCGAGAAATCTGATATTTGAATATCTTCTGGAACTGAACAAAAAAGGTATTACAATAATTTTTTCGACTCACTACATGAAAGAAGCGGAAAAATTTTGTGAAAGAATCATAATTATTGATAACGGCGAAATTATTGCATCGGGTAAACCTGATGACTTAATCAAATCATACAATACTTGCAACGATCTGGCAGATGTTTTTTTGAAATTGACAGGCAAAGAATTGAGGGAATAATGAGAAAATTACTGGCAGCCATATTAAAAGAATTGTTATTAATAATCAGAGATATCCCTGCGTTATTGATTCTTTTTATTATGCCTGTGTTTCTGTTTATCTTATTATCTGTTATCGAAGAGAAAGTTATGAATAATGATGAATCGAAGTTTTCTATATTATATTTCTCTCGTGACACATCGGATATTAACAGGGAATTTTTACTAAAGCTGTCAGAATCGGAGTATTTTAATATTATTTCTGTTCCTGCAGATGATTCTCAGCAGGTAATAGCTGCTATGGAATCAATTGCCGCAGGAAAGTATCAGGTAGGGCTATATATTCCTCAAAATGCAACACGGAGAGCATTCGAAAATACATTGGCATTAATGAACGATTCTCTCTCACATTCAACTCTTGAAACAACAGATACATCCCGGATAACGTTATACTTCGATCCGGCAATTAAAGAATCTTACAAAAAATTGATAATAAGCGCTATTAATAATTTGAATTTGATAATTAAATTTAAAATCATCGTCCGTAATTTTAATAATATTCTAAAAGAGGACATAAACCGTCAATTTTCAGATAAGATTGATCGTATCCAAAAAAAATCCTCCGATATTGATATTCCTGAATCGCCGTTCAAAAAGCAAATAATTATGCAAATTACGGAGAAAATGAAAAAAATTATACAGGAAGAGGATACTACAGTAATTATTCCGGAATTAAGCTGGGCTGATGAATCTTTTTTTAAAATCAGCGAGGAATATGCGAAAACAGGGAACAGGACTTTCATTAAACCCTCCGTTTCTCAAAGCAGGGTTCCTGCATTTACACTATTTGCAATGTTTTTTATCGTGATTCCTCTTGCCGGAAGCATCATAAATGAACGTAACGAAGGAACTTTTGACCGGTTAAAGACTTTTCCGGTTTCATATATTACAATCCTTGCCGGAAAAATAGTTGTTTACTTATTTGTTTGTCTGTTACAGTTCATCATTATTCTGCTGACCGGATTATATATATTTCCGTCTTTCTTTGGTTTGCCGGAGCTTGTAATCACATCAGATGCTCTCTTAATACTCCTGACCGCTGTTATTTCAGCATTTGCGGCTATAGGATTTGGATTGCTTGTCGGAAGTTTTGCTACATCTCATGCACAGGCAGCAACGTTCGGCTCGGTTATGGTTGTAATATTTGGAATATTAGGCGGCGTTTTTATACCTATCTATATCATGCCCGATAGCTTAAAACTTTTAAGCAGCTTTTCTCCGCTTCGCTGGGGTATTGATTCATTCATTGATTTATTTGTCAGAAACACAGAATTTTTATCTATTTTGACTAATATTATAAAACTGTTTATATTTTTTTCAATATCTTTGGCTGTCACTTTAATTACTTATATTCGAAAAAATTAAAAAATTGGTAACTATTTAGGTATAAACGTTATTATTCCACCG
>JACQWN010000402.1 GCA_016209245.1 Bacteroidia bacterium | reverse complement strand
CCAGTTCAGACAGGGTATCCTTACTACCATCCGTCGCCATGGTGCAGAAAATGTCCGTAAGCTTGTAGGGAATTATCATAAGCTGCATCCCGCTGCCGCTAAAAAGGCATGGTACCCTGAAGTGTTCGATAAAATGAGCTCGCCCGACTGGCAGCAACTATATGTCAATGCCGAACATGACGGAAAAGTAGGCGTCATTTCAATTAACCGTGAAGTCTATAGCTATGATGTAAATTATGAACTTGACAGAGCCATTCATTGGCTTAAATCGGCAGGCATTCAAAATGTCATTGTTACCGGCGATTTTCATCTTTCTACTCAAATGATAGGCGCCGATACATCTGATTTCTTCCCTGCTGTCCAAGATGCATCAAAAGGAGTGGAACTCTGCAATACATGGTCGGCAACAGCCCGAAAGCTGCATACCGATTTTAAAACATCCGTCGGCTTTATTAACGGAAAACGCTGCCTTGGGGGTTTCCTCGAGCTGATGCTCCATTGTCATTACCTTGTTGCCGAAGAGAATGCCGCTCTCGGTATGCCTGAAGTTACTCTGCCTGTTATACCGGGTATGGAGGGCTGTCATTGGCCCTTCAGGAAAGTCAAACCGGAACAATATCCATACCTGCTCAAAATGTTGCTGACCGGAAAATCAGTCAGGGCAAAAGAATCTATTGGCTGGTTAACTGATTATGCAGGTCCGCTTGAACAAGCCATTAAAATAGCATGGAAAATAGCAACGGAAGCCGATCACGGACTGAAAAAACGTGAAGTAAATGAAGGAGCGCTTAAAAATGTTCCTAAAGAAATAACGGGTCTTGAACCGACAGACGATACTTCTCTAGTAGAAGCGCGAAAAGCGATTATCGGAAGCATTCAGGATTCATGCAATTTACCATTGTCTGAAGCTATTTCAACACAAAGTAAAATCGCCGGTAATTTTATGACTTCATCTCTCTTTAAAAAAGGAGCTATCGGCTCAGTATATACAAAGACGTGGCTTGTGTAATAAATATAATACAATGGAAACAGAAAAAAAAGATAGGCTTGCTAATATGGTATTGGCAACTTATATTCAAAAAGCAACCGCTTTAATAGGGAAAAAACGAAAAATCGGTGGCAATCAGTTCCGGCATTCATTGGCCACAATGTCAATATTAATTGATTATAAGCTTATAGATGTTATATTGCTCAAGGTGGCAATTATTCACGATTTATTTGAAGATGTGCCAAATACAGACCCGGAGGATATCCGCAGGCTTCCTGATGGAGAAAAAGTTGTACCAATAGCTATTGAACTTACCAGAAAAACTAATCCTTTTGAAACAAAAGAACAATATTTGCAAAGATTAATAGACAACAGTTCTTTATCCGCAAAAAAAGTAAAAATAGCAGACAGAATTTCTAATCTCACGGATTTGAATAAAGATATATTTGATATAAATGAAATTGAAAAATACATTAATGAAACTAAACAATACATAATTCCTTTAGCGGATAAAACCATTGAAGAAACCAGAAATTCGGATCATCCGGAAGAAGAAGAAATAATAATAAATATGAAGAAAGAACTGCTGGATTTAATAAACCGGAGAGAAAAAGTTATTGAAACATACAAAAAAATTTCAATAGAACTGCATAAAACACTGGAACATATAGAACAACTATTTTTAACTTCAGGTAAAATAATAAATGAAGTTACAAATTAAACAGATTATATTAGTCTTCTTTGTTTACAAATGATAAAATACCCACTGAACAGCCCTCTTTTCCTTCTTTATATGAAAAAAACAAATGATAAACAGCTGATTTCCGGCATATAAAGTCAAATGCTTTATACATTTTTCCTGTTTGAACATTATATGTGCTGCCTAAAAGGCGGTCGGCATCATACAATTGAAGAATTACTTCTCCATCGTATTCTTTGGCATTGCAAGTGGTAAAACGATAATGTGTTCCTTTATTAAGGACTACGGAAAACCGTGCTACCGGTGCGGGTTTCCCTTTTTTTGCTTTTTTAAGCCTGACTTTAAATTCTTTTAAGTATGTGGCTTCGCCGATATCAAGTGCACAAATATTTATCAGTTCATCGTTGCACTGGCTAAAAGCATCGAATTTATATGCCATCAGTAATGCAAGAATTAAGAATTTGATCTTCGACATCATATTTTTATATGTTAATAATAAAATTGCGAATCTCTTCAGCGGTTTTGATAATATTATTCAATTGTTCATTATTAATGTCCACATAGCTTGTTTCATGTTGAATAATTTTCAGGACGCCTTCTTCTTCTATTGATTCAGGTTCATCAAGCTCGTATCTGATTGTTATTCCTTCATATTCATTTTTGATTTTTTCTATTTTTTCAATAAGAACAGAAAAATTAGGGTCCGATTTATAATTTTTAAGAATAATCGTAAGATCGCCAAGAATAATTTTTTGTTCGCCGATTCTCTCGGCTATATCCTTATTATGATATTCTTTAACGACTTGTGTAGCAAGATATAGTCCTTCAATCCAAACTCCTGTGATAATAAGAGTGCTGATATTGCTCCGGCTGTTTTCCCTGAGAAAGTCATCCATTCTGTTGAAGCTTGAAACGGAAATATACATAAGTGAATCGAGGTTGGTATTATTTGTAGCAAGTCGTTTAAGTGTGGTGAAATCAAAAAATTGTCCTACTTTAAGATCTTCCGACAGCTTTTTAATGGCTGAAAGGTATGAAACGACCGAACCTGTTTTATTATACATATTCAAATATCCTAGGTCGGCGCCTAAAATTCCAAGACATAAAGCGCGTTTAAAATTAGTATTTATATTATCTGTCAAATCGGGGGAACACAAATATTTTTGCTCAAAAGGGGCATTTGTATTTTTAATTAAAGCGGCCATTTCGACAGGAGAAGATACATTTTGTATTATTTCATCCATTGCTTCCTCGGCAATAACTAAAGGTTCTTCTTCAAAAAGTGAATCGGGTATCTCAAAAGTATCACCGGTTTTCGTGCTGTCTGTTTTGCACGAAATCAGACCGATTGCTAATAAAAAAATAATAAAAAATATTCTGACCATAAATGATTATTTATTTTTAAAGGCATAAAATTAATAAAAAATTATTTGAATTTCGTTTTAACCGGCAAATTTATTAATTTTTTTAAATGTTCGTAATACAATGTAATATAAAGAATAATAGTCATTAACCAAATAATTATCATGTTAAACCAGAAAGTGTCAATTAATTGTCCGAAAAAATTTTTCCTTGGTGCAAAGAAATGAGATCTGAAGTTAAAAATATTTTCTGTTTCAGGATCCTGGTAAATAGGGTCAACCTGTTGTATCAAACGACCGTTATATTCTAATATTTTATTTTTTTCAAAAACTTTTTTTACAATATCAGCGACGCTTTCGTTATAATAATCATCTCTTAGCCGGTAATATTCTTCAGGATTCTGCTGTAATAAATAATTGATTATGGTTTCTTTTTTACTATTGGCGTCATTAAAAATTGCAGAATAATATTGTGTTAACTTTTTTATGTACTCTTTTGTATGAAAGGCGATTAAATTATTAAATGCATTAATGTTCAGCATGTTGTAATATTGAAAATTAATATTGGGAATTTTTTTCATTTCGTTGAAAAGTTCATTTTTTAATATATCAAAATTATTTTCAATAATTTTGTGTTGCCTGTTGGAGCCGGTATCATTTATATATACATATATTTCATTGACCTTTTCGGTAAGCTTTGGAAGATACCAAACCTGTTTGAAGTCGGCCATGCTTTCCTGTTTTTCTATATCGAACAGTGTTCCAAACTTGCTTGATATTCGTTCGTACCGGTTATTCTTATATTGATGTACCAAAAGGGCTTCGTAAGCCCATTTCGAAGCCATAAGCTCGGCGACCCATGGCACTTTATCAACGCTGCCGATTGTTCTGTTAAGTTTATCGAAGCTGAACATAGCCCCTCCTAATATCATCTGCGGTATCATCAATAAAGGAATAAGAATGTAAATGGTAATGACGGAATTAAATGAAGCTGAAATATTAAGCCCAAGTAAGTTGGCAAAAGCAGAAATGCTGAAAAGCGCAATAAAATATTCAAAATTCATCCTGATACCGAGAATAAAATTCCCAATAAAAACAAAAAGAAAACATTGAATAGCGGAAATTCCGAAAAGGATAAATATTTTTGACATCAGATAAGCCGACCTGCTCAGATTCAGGAAGCGTTCGCGTTTCAAAATTTTTCTGTCACGAAAAATTTCTTCGGCGCTAATTGTTAAGCCAAGGAAAAGTGCGACAATGATACACATAAAAATATAAGGCGGAATATTTTCATTTTCCCTGAAAATATATTTTGTCGAGTCCGGATTGGCAATATACCGGATAATATATGACAATATAAACGCCAGAATTGGCGATTCGAGCAATGTTAGTAGTACATACTGCTTATTGCTGATTTTTGAATAAAAATCTCTTGTCAGATAAATCTTTAGCTGTTTTATCCATCCGGGAATTTTCAGTGACGACGGTAGCGGTAATAAAATATCACGAATCGTTTCTGAAAAAACATTTTTTTTATATAAATCCTGCCATTGTTCTGATGACACTTTCCGTTTATCTGTATAATTCCCGAATTCATCAACTACTTTTGCGTCAATAATATTAAATATAAGTTCCGGATTAACCGACCCGCATAATGAGCATTCACCGACCTCGCTATTAATTTGAGCATCAATTTTTTTAAAGTACATTACTGATTCTACGGGATTTCCGTAATAAATCTGATGGCCTCCTTCATCAAGAATAATTATTTTATCGAACACCTTGAAAATGTCAGATGACGGCTGGTGAATTACTACAAAAATTAACTTGCCTTTTAAAACAAGCTCTCTTAAAAGGTCCATAACATTTTCAGAATCGCGGGAAGATAATCCGGATGTAGGTTCATCAACAAACAGAATCAAAGGTTGGCGAATCAGCTCCAAAGCGATATTCAGACGTTTGCGCTGCCCTCCGCTTATGAGCTTTTTCATCGGGGAGCCGACTTTCAGGGCTTTCCTTTCAAGTAATCCGAGATTGGTAAGAACTTTATCAATAAGCTCGTTTATTTCCGTTTCGCTTTTATTCCTGAAACACAATTTTGCATTATAATACAGGTTTTGAAAGACTGTTAATTCTTCTATCAGCAAGTCATCTTGCGGGATATATCCTATGACACCTTCAAACTTTTTCTTTTCTTTATGCAGGTTAAGTCCATTAATTATTACATCACCCGAACTTGGTGCTTCAATACCTGATAATACGTTCAAAAGGGTTGTTTTTCCTGTACCGCTTGCACCCATTATACCGATAAGATGACTATGACATTCGGACAGATTAACGTTTTGAATTCCTATATCACCTCCGGGAAAACGGTATTCAATATTTCTGGCATTAAAAGAGATTGAATGTTCGGTTGTTTCTGCAAGAAATTTTGATACAACATCGCTGTAATAAATTGGTTTTCCTTTTGGAAGCTTTACGGTACTTCCATTAGCAAAAAGGTACAAATTTCCTTTTAAAATACCCAATCCGTTAAGAAACAAATCTTCATTTCCCAAATACTTAAGGAAGTATAAATCAACACTAACGACTCTAAGTATAAAAATAGATTTGTCTATTTTTTCTGTTTTTATGAATTTAGATTTTTCGTGATCATCTTCTTTGTCATTAATAATCAATAAATTAGGATTATCAGTTCCCTTTGGATCATCATTTATTACATAATTCTGGATACTTTCAAATTCATCTTTATTGAATTTGAAAACTTCTGAAACCGTATTAATAATCGCCATTCTTTGTTCAGTAAATTTTTTATCTGTATTAACCAATTCAAATAAACGGACAAGAACGACTATTTTTTGTTTCTGTGTAAGGGTTTTATTGATTTTTTTACAAATTCCAAGAATTTTTACTGAGTCTTTTACTGAGGTGAGCTTAGGTTTTTTTTCTCTTTCAGTATCTTTCTCTTCTTTTTTCCCCTCGTTTTCGGCGGGACCGATTTTTTCATCAAAAACTTTTAAGTAAAGTTCAACGGCTTCGTTGTTTAACTGGTGAGATAAAAATTTTTTAACATATTCTCGTTCTCCAATGACTAGACCCTCGTCCTGTTTCACAATTATTGCAAATAATTGCATAAGCGCCTGAAGAATTTCTTCACTCATTGATTATTCCATTTTATAAGAAATATGCTGAAATGGAATATCAACAATATCAGCATATTCTTCCCCGGCTTCCTTCATATCTTCATCATCATCCGGATAATGCCATCTAACCATAATGTCATATCCATTTTGATACATATTTTCAAGCTTTAATAATATGTCGAGAATAGCTTTGGAGGATGCGGTATTAAAATAAAAAAATTTAAAATCGAAATTTGTTTTCTCAAGAGGTTCTTTCGAGTATTCATCAAGCCATTCCAATATAGGAGAAAAAAAAGCATTCACATCCTCGGGTAAAGAACGTCCTGTAATAAATAGTATATCTTTATCTTTGTCGAGCATAACGCCTGGAGTGTCGTCAGTCTCGGGTATTTTAACGATTTTCATAGTGGTTGCGTTTTTATAAATTTCTAGGAATTGTAACAATTAAAACAAAAAATGAAAAGTTCTTATCAATTGGGAAAAAGTGAGACTCGAGAGCTTTTCCCGTTTTACGAACAATATCAATAAAGCCCAATCCGGCTCCACCCTTGTCGGAAAGCCTCCCTTCCTTAATTTGTTTTTTGTACATCTCTTTCAATTCTTCTCTATCACGATTATTAATGTTTGTAATAAAATCCTTTAAATTAGGAATTTTATTATTGGAAATAATATTTCCGCTTAGTACGTGATATGAATCGTTGTCTTTATTGACAAGATAAATACCCTTTCCTTCCACAACCTTGTCGGAAATGTGCACACTTTCAGCATGTTTGCTGATATTTTGCAAACATTCTACCATTACATGAAACACCTTTCGCTGCACAGGATTGGGCTCATCGGCCTTATTCATATTCGACTCGATAATCGAAGTAAACGCTTTTATGACTTGATGAGTAATTTCACCCTCATATACAAGACATATTTCATCGCATTTCATTGTCTTGTAAAAATCATAAATAAATTCCAAAAATCCGAGATTTGTTGTATTATTTTTCATTTCTGATAATTTAAATTTTTAAACTGAATACCAATTAACAGCACATCATCTATTTGTTTATTATCGCCCATCCATGTTTTAAAATCTTTTGCAAAATAACCATAAAATTTTAAAATATGATCATCGGCATATTGAATCAAAATATCTTTAATACGATTCGTTTGATATTTTCTTTTATATGACCCTCCAATTTGATCGGGAAGCCCGTCGGAAAAGAAAAATATTTTATCATCTTCAACGATATTAATATAATGTGTAACAAATTTTTCATCTATTTTTTTCCCGATAGAAATTCCACCAATAGCTTTGGCATTACCTTTATATGGTATCAGCTCGTTATTTCTTACAAGATAAAGGGGGCGGTGTGCACCTGCAAATTCGAGCTTGTGTGTTTGTAAATTAATCTTGCAAAAAGCGATATCCATACCGTCTCTTGTTTCAGTATCTTCTTTATCTTGTTTTAAAGTATATCTGACGTTTTCATGAAGCAGGTCAAGAATTTCACCGCTTGATAGTTCCCGGTCATGGTCAACAATGTTGTTTAATAAAAAATATCCTATAAAAGAAAGCAAAGCTCCCGGAACCCCATGCCCGGTGCAATCAACTGCTGCTAAATAAATTATATTGTTATTTGTAAAAAACCATGGGAAATCGCCGCTGATTACATCTTTTGGCTTATAAAGAATAAATGAATGGGGTAGATATTCCTGAATTTGTTTTGTGTCCGGAAGAATGGAATTCTGTATTCTCCTGGAATAATTAATACTGTCCTCAACTTTTTTATTTTTATCTTTTAGCTCAAGCTCAATTTGCTTACGTTCGGTAATATCATGTACAACAGTAAGAATAGTTTCAAGTATTCCGTCTTCATTCAACTCGGGTATCGCATTAATAAGCATTATTTTTTCACCAATCGGTGTGTTTATAAATGTTTCAAGACTGAATTTCTGATTTTCGGCAATAATTCTTTCAATTATTTTCGCAAAAATTTCCTGAATCTGAACACTAAAATCAGCTTCATTATATCTTTTTTTAATTATTTCACTCGATTTAATACCGGTATATATTTCGCTCATCGGGTTTGCATAGAAAATTGTACCATCCATCCCGAATCTGATTATCATATCAGGGCTGTTTTCCGATAACGATTGCATCTGCCCGCGCATCCTTTGTTCTTTTTCAGCTATTTTCCTGTGAGTAATGTCTCTTGTATTGAAAACAATACCTTCTATTGCCGGATAGTCAAGGAGATTCCGCCCTAACGATTCAAGCCAGATTTCCGATCCGTCAGATTTATGATACTGAATTTCCATAATTTTAGATTCACGTGGCTTAAGCATTAACAGTGCAAACATTTCTTCAAATTTTTGTTTAGCTTTGCCATCCATGGTTGTGAATCCTTTTTTCCCGATAACATCTTCCGCCTTGTATCCTAAGATATTTTTAACCGACGGGCTTTCGTATTTTATCGTAAGATCTTTGTCGTATATCGAAATAACCTCTGAAGCATTCTCGAGTAATGCATATAATCGTTTTTGTGCATTTTGAACCTCTACAATTTTTTCTTTCAGCTTTATATTGGTATTTTCAAGTTCTTCCTGGGTTATTCTCATTTCGTTCGCATTTTTGTGTAATTGCTCTTCATTTTGCCGAAGCTCTTTGGTTAATGCCTGTGATTCTGTCAGTAGTTTTTCCGTTTTGATATTCATTTTCAGGTTAAAAACAGTTTGGGCGATAATAACAGAAATTTCCCTGATAAATTGTCGTGTAAGCTCGGGTATATTATCTTCAATTGCTGCAAATTCAAGAATTCCCTGCAACTTTTCTTCATTAATCAAAGGCATAAGCATAATGCTTCCGGGTTTTTTATCTTTTATTAATCCCGAAGTAATCGTCATATAATAATCAGGTATTTCGGTGCGGTAAATCACATCCATTTCAAATGCCGCCTGCCCTATTAAGCCCTCTCCGATTTCAAATTCTTGTTTAATATACTTTTTTCGGCTATAAGCATATGTCGCTAAATTTTGTATTTTCTTCGATTCGTCGTTATACAGATAAAATGAACCCTGAATTAGTCCTGTATATTGAATAATATTTGTAACAACATCATGGGCTAAACTTTCAATATTATTATGTAAGCGTAAAGTATTTGAAATAATATCCTTGCCTTTTGAAATCCAATTTTGTATTTTCTCTTTTTCGCTTGTTGCAAGCAAATTGTCCCTCATGCTTATCAGCGATTTAAGAAGGACATCATTTTTATCAATATTTTTAATGCCTCCGCTAAAATCGCCATCTCCGACTTTTTTAGCAAAGTCTTCAATTTCATTGATTTTTTTATTTTTTTCTTCCAATTCTGTTTCGATATTTTGTTTCTCTGCCATAAATTCCAAAGAATACCTTTTAAGAAGAATATACAAAATAAAAGGCGAAATTTCAATTATAAAAAGAGCAGGACAGGAAAAATGCATATCTTTAATAACCTGCCACGAAAAAGTAAAATTATTTCTCCAGAAAACTAATAATAAAGCTCCTATAAGCAAAGCCATGAAAATCAAAACATTAATTTTTTATTAATCTGTGAAACTATGGCAATTCTTTGTAAAAATGGGGTTTTTATAGTGATATCATATCTCTAAAAATTTAATTTGTGCAATTCGTGGCTATTTTATTAGCCTGCTAAGTCGTTACATTTGCTTCAATTATACTATAAAATTCTTCACTGATTTTTTCTGTAAACCCCAAAATTCGCTCAATAATATTATTATCAAATTCACTAAATGATGCTAATTCAATAATACCAATGGTTCGATTTGAATAAACCAATGGTAAAATTAATAAATTTTCAGGATGTTTGATTTCGTTACCAATAAAAACCGAAATATAGCTTTCAGGAACTTTTTTTAAATATAATAATTTCTGTGTTAAAGCGACTTGACCGTGCAAGCCTTCTCCAACTGTAAATTCACTGATTTTTTCTTTTGAAAAATGTTCAAATTTGGCAACCGATTTAAAAATATGGTCGGAATGGCTTCTATAAAAGATAATTCCCTGTGCTATATTAAATTCTCCGGCAAAAAACTGCAATAGCTTGTTGGAATATGTTTCAAGATTATTAACATTTTCGGTAATATTTGTAAACTTTTCCAAAGTTTCGAACTTTGCAAAAGTTTGATTTTCAACCTTATTCAACATTTCTTCTGTATTAAGTACTGCATCCTTTTGAAAATTTTCCTGCTCACCTGAAAGTTTTTCTTTATTTATTGTTACTTCAATATTTCTAAGCAAATAATAAAAAGATATGTAAAAGATGCCGCCAACTATTAGACTGATAAAAATAAAAAAATTCAAGACCCTGGGATTAAATTCAATTTTAAACAAATTTATGCCTATAATAATAAATACTATTAATTGTATAATGAGTAATAAAATAAAGTTGTATTTATATTTTAATATATTCATATTATTCTATATAAACTTTTCTTGGTATGATAGAGACGCCCAAATTAGGCGTCTGTACATTCTGTTTGTACCATATATCGGCATTAAATAGTGAGAAAATTTATCCATTTCACAATATTATTATTCCAGTTTAAGTAAAAAGTTAATAATCTGGTCTGAAGTTAAAATATAATCAACTTTAGTTGTTTGTATTGCAGCAGTTGTCATGGTTTTTACCTGACATTCGGCAGGATCTTGAACAACTGTAAGACCTCCATTGTCTTTAATGTTTTTAAGCCCTAAGGCTCCGTCTTTGTTTGCCCCTGAAAGAATTATACCGATGAGGTTATTTTTAAAAGTAAATGCGGCTGAAAAAAATGATAAATCAATAGATGGCCTGGAATGATTTACCGGTTCTTCGGTTGACAAGGCCATATAATTTCCCAATTCAAAGTACATATGGTAATTAGCAGGCGCCAGATATACTTTCCCTGGTTTTATATGTTCTTTATCGTAAGGTTCTAAAATTTGAATATTCGATTTAATAGAAAGCGCTTCAACAAATCCGGATCTTACATGCTTAAGACGATGGAGGCATAAAAAGATTGTTTTATTAAAAGATTTCGGTAATGCGGAAAGTATTTTTGTGACTATCTGAAAGCTTCCTGCCGAACCTCCGATAATAATATATCTGTAAATCATCTTTAAAAATTATGAATTTCTTTTTCTGTAAATGCTTTCTGTTTTATTGAAAGGAATATAATTGCCTTTAACTCCAGAATCATCAAAAAATTCTTTTATACCAATAATAAAAAAACCGCCCGGAAGCACGCTTTTGTCAATCATTTTGACAGTTAAACCGGCCAATGATTGATTAAAATAAATCATTTTGTTGCGATATAAGACTAAGTTTACTTTTGCAGGCAGCTCATCAAAATATGTACAATGTTTAATAAATTCTGTATTTTGCAGCAATGCCTGAGACATTATCATCCTGTTTCCGCTTATTGAAAAATATTTTGATAATTCATTATTTGGATTATACCTTCGGTAATTGGCATCATATAGCTCAATCTTTCTCGAATCATAAATTCCTCTTTTAATCCGGTAAATATTGTTTTCACTAATAGTTGTAACTATAATATTTACTTTTTCGTCGAGATTTGATTCCCTGAGGACAATTGCAAGAGATAAAAGCTCTTCTCCCGAAGTAGCACATGCAACCCAGATTTTAGGTGAAGAATTGCTTGCTAAAAGAGGCAGAACTTTATCTCTGAGTTCTCTCCACATCGAAGGATCCCTGAACATTTCAGTTTCATCAACTAAAATTGCATCCATTATAATTTCAAAGAAATTTTTTTCTTTTCTGATTTTTTCAATTAATTCTTCAGAACTATTGAGATTATTTAAGATAATAAGCCGTTCAAAGCGTCTTTTTAATGAAGTAAATGCAAAATCGCTCAAATCAAGCCCGTGGGTTTCATTTATTGCTTTTATAATATTACGAAAATCAACAATACCGATAAAATCGTTCATAGCCGAGCTTTATTTCTTTCTGTAAATTAATCCTCTTTTATCATATTTTGCAGTAATTGGACCAAGCATACTTTCGTGCATTCCAAGGAGAAGAAATCCGCTGTCAAAAAGATTATCATGAAAAAAATCAAAAATCCTGTTCTGCAAATCAAAATTAAAATAAATTAAAACATTTCTGCAAACTATCAGATCGAATTTAGTATAAAAAACATTTTCGGGTTTCACAAGGTCATGTTTTTTAAAAACAGGTTTAGCAACAAGAAACTGTTTCATTTTAATTATATCGTTCACTTTGTTAATATCAAAATATTTGGAATATGGAACATCTGTATGTTCATCAGGATTATAAGGATTTTCTTTAATGACTTTATCAAAATTATCAAGATATTCTATATTAAATCTGTACTTATATACTCCTTTTTTTGCTTCTTCAAGTACTTGAATATTAATATCGGAAGCGAAAACATTCGCTTTGTGAAAAAAGTCCATTTCATATAGTAATATCAGCATGGAATACACTTCCTGTCCGGTTGAACACCCTGCATGCCAAATATTTACTGTATTATAATCCTTAAATTGAGGCAATATCCCATATTTTATAGCATGCCAGGCTTTAGGATCGCGGAAAAGTTCGGTAGTATTGACTGTAATATCGCGAACGGTTTTTTCAAGAAAATCTTTGTTATTTCTGATCTTCGTAACCAGGTTCGCCATAGTGGTTTTATTATCAATAAGTACTTTCTCAAGCCGCCGGCTTAATGATTTTACTGAATAATCAGAAAAATTATATTCAGAACAGCCCTTAACCGTTTCTATAAAAAGTTGGATTTCTTCAATCGGCACTGCTAATGTCTCTTCTGCTTCCACTTAACTTAATTTTTAAAGAATGAGGGGGAAATTATAGGGTCACAATTGCAATGGCGACCCTATAATTTCCCCCTCATTAATCTCCCATGATTATTTAGTCGAATTCAACAAATTCAAATTTAATATTGATGAGCTTTGCATATCGTTGCCCGGAGGAAAGCATGTCTAAATCCTCTTTTTTGTAATACCAACTTACTACTACTTCCCATGTTGTAGCTAATTTTTCAAGTATTAATAATATTTTTGTTATTTGCTTGGCAGAAGATGTGTTAAAATATTCCAGCCGGAATTCAAAATTGGTCTTTTCTTTTGGTGCTTCTGTGTATTTGACCAACCATTCAAAAATCGGCTGGTAAAATTCAATAGAATTTTCCGGTAACGACCTGTCGGCAATCAAAAATTTATTATTTACAGCATCTAAATGTACCTTTGGAGTATCTTCCGTCGCTTCAATTACTATTGGCTCCATATTATTTATGCTTTTGGAATTTTTGCTTGTAATGTAAAAAATGCAAATCTGTTATCAATATCATTAAATTTCACATATAATTGCTGTCCGCTCTTCAGCCGTAAGTCAATAATTCCAAGTCCTGATTTTTTATTATCGTCAATGTCGAAATTAAATAATCTTTTATTATAAAAATCATCAAGCTCTTCTTTGGTAAGATTATTGACATATTCCACACGTGTCGTGAGATCTTCGATTTTATCCTTGGTAATATAATTACCGGTTGTTATAAAATATGCATTTGTTTTTTCACTGATAAAAAAGATTCCCGGATTGCCATCTTCTATGATATTTAAGCTGTCGCCATGCTTAAAAATATTTTGGAGCATTTCAACCGTAATATAAAATATTTTCTTTTTAAAGCTGGTCGGTCCAGACATTTGACCTTCAACTGTTGACAAAAGATTTACTAATGTTTCCTGGTTAAAATTACCGTTAAAAATCAGTAATAAATTTTCATTATTAAGAATTTCATGAATACCTATAATATTTTGAAGAGAATCTTCTCCGCCTTCAGCATCCCCGCCTTCTTTTGTAAGCGATGGTATAGTATGCAAATAAAAGAAAGAATGCAGATCGGAAATGTTTTTAAAATCATATGATAATTTGTTACCCGATTTTCTTGCCATATCAATTAACCCTAATCCGGCGCCTCCCTTTTCCGATAGCTCACCCTCCATTAATACTTCCTTATAATAGTTTTTTAGCTCTTCAGGGTCAAGACTATTTATCTTTTCCAGTAATTTTTTTATCTGAGGGATATTTTTATTATCTATAAGATTTCCTGTGGTAATATAATATCGTTCATTCTTCTTCTCAATTACAAAAATTCCATAAGCTTTGGCTAAATCCATTTCTGCATCTTCCTGGTGCCGGGTAATATTTTGCAAACATTCGACCATGATAGAATAGACCCTTTTCTTTATTTTAGCAGAAGGTTCAGCCCGCTCAAGACTAGATTCTGTCAAAGCCAGAATATTATCCGTTATACTTTGAGTAAAATAACCCCTGTATATATATCCGACATTATCCTTACGCATCGCGTTAAATAATGTAAATGCAAAATCCAGCTTTCCATTATTTTCACTCATATCAGATTTTTCTTTATTAAATAAAGGACGAAAATAATAATTAATTTTAAAAGTACAAAATTATATTAATTTTATACTTTTTGTAACTTTTATTAATATTAATCGTCATATATTTACTGACAAATAAGGTATCCTCTCAATAAAGGATGGGGATTCCTCGTTTTACTCGGAATGACAGCATTGAATGATGCCATGGATGGGATAGCGTGTGCGGACGAGGTCCGCACACGCTATCCCATCCTAATACTAATATTATTAACAGAAATGATAATAGAGGAATATAACAAATCCGTTGACCTGTTTTCTGATAGTGTTTACCGTTTTATCCTTAAAAATATTCAGGATAGTGATAAAGCCAAAGATATTGTACAGGATACTTATGAAAAACTTTGGCTAAATTTCGAATCGGTCAGCTTTATCAAAGTGAAGTCATATATTTTTACAACTGCGTATCATACTATGATTGATATTATACGAAAAGAAAAGAAACAAAGGCCAATTGAAGAGATAAATTTCCAGGATTACTACCATAATGACCAATTTTCAGATATAAAAGACGTTTTAAATATTGCTGTTAAAAAGTTACCCGACGATCAAAGAGCCGTTGTTCTGCTTAGAGATTATGAAGGATATTCATATAACGAAATTGCCGAAATTACCGGGTTAACCGAAACGCAAGTCAAAGTTTATATTTACAGAGCAAGGATTTTTTTGAAAAATTGTTTATTAAAAATATACGTTTGATTTATATTATCTGAAGCAAAATCCCGACAAAAGAAAAGAATTCGATTTATTCAAGCAGACAGTTCTTAAACCCGATATGACAATTGAATTTGATAGTAAAAAACTGCTTAAAAAAACAACATATAAACAAAAAATAATCCGGCTCATAGTACCGGCTTTAGCTATTGCTGCTTCTTTAATTGGAGTTGTTCTTTTATATATTTTTTATTCCTCAAATAATTACAATACTGTTGCAGTTCATAATATTATAATAGACAAATCTGATTTTCAGGAATTAAAAAAAGAAAATTCTAAAATATCTTCTGATGTATCAAATAATTTAGATAATTTTCAAAAAGAAACATCCGGCAATTCAGCAGAAAAACGAATTTTACCCAAAAAACACCCTTTTCAAATATCCGATACCTTATCTGTTCAAATAGCTTCAGTAATTGAACCAATTACACTAAAACAATCAGTAATCCAAAATTTTCTTCCTGAACAATCCTTCAATCAGGAAATGCAATCTGTACTGTTAAAAAAAAGTATTAATAATATCGCCTTTATACCTGAAATAGTATTAAAGCCAGAAAAAACCCTGTTCGCGCTCGACTTAGTCGAGTGCGCAGAAAGGAATGCACTCGTCAGAAGACGAGCACAAACTGGGGAATTTCCCAGTATGAAAGTGCTTATGGCTGAAATATTAAAAGAAAAAGTTTTTCAAAAAAAATCACCTGATGAGCGGATTTCCTTCTGGGATTTGGCTAATGCAGCCTTGAAAGGAATTAATAAAATAGCAAACACCGATATGA
>JACQWN010000103.1 GCA_016209245.1 Bacteroidia bacterium | reverse complement strand
GAGCGAATTGGAACGTAGCGAATAGCGAAGCGAATAGTCACAACGAGTAATATTCCAGTACCGTCAGGTGTTCCCACCTGAGAATATATGACGCTTCGTTGTCCTTCGGACGAACGAAGGTCGGCCGACCTCAACACAACTTCACCAACAGTCCCATCCCTTACCATAGATGCAGCAAATAATATCACACAAACAACCGCATAAAATCTTTTTTTATTTCACTGGGGTTTTATTATTTTTGTATTGTTATAATCTAGAAAATAAAGGGATGAAAAAAGAATTTAACGATACCGGCTTATGTGTTCCAAATATGCATTATATGGTTAACACAAGCAAACAAATTAATGAAATATTTAATAATTTAATAGAACGCGGAAAATATTTTACTATTAACCGTGCAAGACAATTCGGTAAAACTACAACCATCTTTTTGCTTTCGGAATACCTGAAGAAAAAACATGATTATTTTGTGATACGAACAAGTTTTGAAGGAATAGGCGATGAAATTTTTAAAGATGCAGAAGAATTCAGTAAACACATTGTTGAAATTATGGTAGAGACGTTGCATGCAACGTCTCTACCTGAATCTTACGATGAAAAATTTACTAATGAAACATTTAAACATTTAAAAACTGTAACATCATTAAAAATTTTATCAAGATTTATTACCGAATTTAATCAAAAGCTCAATAAAAAAGTTGTGTTAATAATAGATGAAGTTGACAAATCGTCCAATAATCAACTGTTTTTAAACTTTCTCGGAATGTTAAGGGATAAATATTTACTGCGTAATGAAGGTTCTTATTATACATTCCACTCAGTAATTCTTGTCGGCGTTCAAGATATTAAAACTTTAAAACTAAAAATTCGCGATGGTAAAGAAGTAAAGCTAAATAGTCCGTGGAACATTGCCGTTGACTTTGAAATAGACCTAAGCTTTAAGCCGGATGATATTGTTACAATGCTTGATGATTATACTCAAGACACAGGCATTAAAATGGATAAAAAAGCAATATCCGAAAAATTGTATTATTATACATCCGGCTATCCATACCTTGTTAGTAAGCTTTGCAAATTTATTGACGAAAAAATAATCACCCAAAGAAAAGCTCAAAACTGGTATACTGATGATGTTGAGATCGCTTATAAATTAATTACAGCGCCTGATTATCAAACTACATTATTTGATAGTTTGTTCAAAAACCTGCAAGGCTATGAAGAGTTACACAAAACTGTTAAATATATAGTTATGGGGGGGTTATCATTAAGCTATGATACTTATGACCCGATAGTAAACTTTGGAAAAATTTACGGGATTTTCAAAAATGACAATGGAATTTGTAAAATACATAACAGAATTTTTGAGCAGCGGATTTATAGTTACTTTATAACAAGAACCATAAGAGAAAATGCCTTGAAACAACCAAATTTTCATCCTGATTTTTATTATAAAGATGAACTTAACTTAAAATTTATTTTGCAAAAATTTCAGCAATTTATGAAAGAAAACTATTCGTATAAAGATGAAAAATTTATTGAACGCAAAGGCAGATTATTATTTCTTTCATTTCTTAAACCAATAATCAATCAACGGGGTTATGAATTTAAAGAGCCAACTGTTGCCGACGAGCGAAGAATGGATATTGTTATTACTTTTAACCAAAAGCGTTATGTAACAGAACTAAAAATATGGCGTGGTGCAGAATATCACAAAACCGGCTTACAGCAATTAAGCGACTATCTTGATATATATTCGTTAAAAAATGGCTATTTGTTAATTTATGATTTTAATAAGAACAAACAGTACAAAGACGAAATTATTAAGTTTAAAGACAAGGAAATTTTTGCTGTCTGGGTATAGAGATTATACTATACTACAAATTTACCCTGTGCATAGTATATAATAAATCGAATTTTATAGAAAACATAACAGCTATTTTTCAAGCTCTCGAACTTGCCGCCGACCGGCATAAACACCAGACACGCAAGGGTGCCGATAAGATTTGCAATGTCAGGGATGTGATAACGAATCCACCTGCCGACTGGCCGTTGCAAAGAAGAATTGATTATCTTGACTGGGCGGAAAAGTGGTTGCCGGCCTGCGGGGAGTCAATAAAAAAATAGAAGATTTATTTGATGAATGGATACAGAAAGGCAGGGCAACATTTTAGAATTACTCAAGGTGTGCCTTATGAATTGCTTGAAATGATTGATGAAGTCTAAATGCCTGCGGTGAGCAACGTCGAACTGTTTAAATGTTAACACGATGTCAAACAATATATCCGGAAAACATTCCTGTGAGGAAACGGAAAAAATGGAAAGACAGGAACGAATGGTCCGAAGGCAGAAAATGGACATTGCAGGAGTGGGATAAATGAGTTTTTCTTGAGTTGTATATTATCAATTTAATTATCTTTGTATCATTAAAAATTAAAAGTATGAATAAATATTTTAACGTAGCCGGACCATGTAATAATTCTAAACATTACATGGTACCTGTAATTGATAGAAACAAAGAAATAATATCACTGATTGCCCAGGAACATTATTTCGTCATCCACGCTGCTCGTCAATCAGGAAAAACCACTCTTATCCAGGAGTTGGTTTCTCACTTTGAAAGAGAAGGGAAATATTATGCTTTATACTGTTCACTTGAGGCTGCAGGTGTTTTTACCGAACCTGAGAAGGGTATTCCTGAAATTCTGGGTATTTTAAAATGTGCCGCTGAATATTCCGGGCTTCCTTTTAAGAAGGAATTTTCTGAAGCTATAAATACTTCAGATATTTCAACTCTCATCAAAAAGGTTTTAACGAATTATTGTATAAAACTTGATAAGCCACTGATTATTTTTTTCGACGAGATTGACAGTCTGGAGGACAAAACACTCATAGCTTTTTTACGTCAGTTGAGGGATGGATATATTACACGCAGCCGGATACCCTTTCTGCATAGCGCAATTCTTGTGGGCATGCGAAACATACGCGATTACAAATCGAGAATCAGGGAAGGAAGGGAAACTCTGGGGTCGGCAAGCCCTTTTAATGTTATTACCAAGGCGCTGACAATTAAAAACTTTAATAATGAAGACATTCACAATCTTTACCATCAGCATACAGATGCGACCGGCCAGGTGTTCGAAAAACAAGCGGTTGAAAAAGTATATGACCAGACTGATGGTCAGCCATGGCTTGTCAACGCCATTGCCCGTGAAGCGATTGTCGAAATCTTACAGGAAGATTTTACGAAACCCGTAACCGAGACCTTGGTCGAACAGGCTATCCAAAACATTATTCTGCGCAGGGACACCCATATTGACAGCTTGCTTGAACGGCTGAAAGAACCTCGGGTGCAAAAAATTATTGAGCCGATCATTGTCGGAATGGATAAAGAAATAAAGGATGAAGATAAAACACTGAAACCGGCAAATAAAATCTACAATGAAGTAATAATCCGCGCTTTAAGTTATAATACTCAGTATTATTTACATACGTCCGTTGAAAATATTTGGATAGATAAGAACGGCAATATTGATATGATTGGATTGCTTAAAGGCTTTCAGCAATTCTGGCGGGAGAACAGTGAAATATGGCTCGAAAAATACGATTATAAGGAAGCAGCGCCACACCTTATCATGCAGGCGTTTCTTCAGCGGATTATCAATAGCAGCGGTTCGGTATCGCGCGAATATGCATCAAGTCGTGAACGGATAGACTTGTGCGTACACTACGGCAAAAATAAGTACCCGATTGAACTGAAGCTGTATTATTCATCCAAGACCGTCACACAGGGACTGGAGCAGTTGTCAAAATATATGGACACGCTGGGTGAAAAAACAGGATGGCTGCTTATCTTCGACCGCCGGACCGACAAGATATGGGAAGAAAAAATCTACTGGAAAACGGAGAAGGTAAACGGGAAGATGATTAATATAGTGGGATGTTGAAAAAATTTAAGTATTTTTGCAAACATTATTACAAACAGCTATGAAAAAAGTATTAGATGATAAAACTCAAATAACTAATAAGAAAAAACTAAAAAAAATTGAAGATGAAATCTGGAAAGAACTTCCCGGCAGTAATGGATTATATTTTGTGAGTAATTATGGTCGTATTAAATTATATAAGATTTATAAGAAAGATGGGGAAATAATTAAAGGAACAAATCTAAAAGGTTATAGAGTTATTTCATTATATATAAAAGGAAAATCAAGCCGGGTATTATTGCATAAATTAGTTGCTGAAACATGGATAACTAAGCCGAGCAAAGATTGTAAATATGTAATACATTTAGACTGGAATAAGAAAAACAACCAGGTGTAAAATCTCGCATGGGTTTCTTACCAAGAAATGTTGAAACTTATGGCGAAAAATTGTTCTGAACGGCCAAAAAATCCATACCGAAAAATAATAATTACCAATTCAAAATTAAAAGACGCAGATGTTGCTTTTATGAAAACTTTAATAAACCGTGGAGTTGCACAAACTAAAATAGCAAAACTGTTTTGTATAAGCGTTACACAGGTAAGAAGAATAGCGAGAGGAGAAAACTGGGGACATGTTCAACCAAAACAATAAAAAATATATATGAAAGAATGTAGCGAAAAATCGAACCGTGCTAAGTGTAATTGTTCCTATCCTTGTTCCAAAAAAGGAATTTGTTGCGAATGTTTACATTATCACAGGAGCAATGGCCAATTGCCCGCATGTTATTTTCCGGACGACATCGAAAAAACTTATGACCGTTCCATCGGAAATTTTGTCAGACTTTACCAGCAAAGAGGCGGTTGGTTATAGGATTTATTAGCCATAACATGTTTTACAAACATGTTATAGCTAAAATTTTTTATAGTGAAAATATTATTCTGTATAATCATATTATTTTTTCCTCATAGCAATAATGCCCAAATATTCAAGCCGAAATCGTTTGAATATGTTGATGGCTATATAATAACTACCGGCAAAGACACAATATTTGGGAAAATAAAGCTAATATCGCCTTTGCGAAATTCTATGGAAGTCGGTTTAATCAGCGATGATTCTACTATTATATATTATCCAAAAGATATAATTTCTTATAAAATCGGGGAAATGCCTTTTGAAGCAATCAATAATGAAAGGTTTATGCAGGTTGTGGCAAAAGGCACTCTTTCTTTATATATACTGAACCTTCATGAAGATAATATTTATATGTACGATTTATTAAGAAATCTGATATTAGACGGTCCTGAAAGTCAAATTCCTGAAAACTATAAGTTATATTTGAAAAAAGACGGTATTATTTCCGGTGCAATCACCAAGAATAATTTTATCAATATATTATTACCATATATTAGTGATGATCTAAATCTTACCATGAAAGTTAAAAATAAAGTATATAGTTATAAAGAATTACCTGCTATTGTCAGCGAATATAATATAAAATATACATTTCTTAACCAAAAGCATTATCTGAATGAAAACTGGAAAGAAACAACAATTGACAGTGCAAAATATTTTAGAGTTATCGAATATATTCCATCAATTTTAAAATATAAAGTCAGTAATTATTTATTATCAGGTGAATTGCAGGAAGAGAATACTTTTAATTCAGAAGCCGATATTATTATTAATGATGCAATTAAAGGGAAAAAGCCAATAATTAATTTATCGGGCTTTTATCTTGAAACTATTCCGGAATCTTTGTTTCAGGTTAAATTTTTAGAACAATTGGATTTATCCTGTACAGGTATGAAATTTATTCCATCTGAAATCGGTCTGCTTAATAATCTGATAAGTATTAATTTTTCTCATAATCTGATTGCACAAGTCCCTGATGAGCTTGCCGAACTAAAAAATCTGAAATCGCTGAATCTCTCTTATAATCTTTTGTCTGATTTTCCAAAAGCTATACTTTCTTTAAAAAATCTTGTTGAGCTAAATTTATCTTTCAATTATATCAGTGAAATTCCATCTGAAATAGGTAATTTATCTGAACTTGAATATTTATCGTTTATGGTAACCAATATAAACAAAATTCCAGATGAAATAACAAAGCTAAAAAAGCTAAAAGAGACTGATATCACGTGGAATTTTAAATTATCACGAAGGGAGAAGAATGAAATTAAAAGATTGCTTCTTTATGTTAAATGATTTGATCAAAAATATGAAATTCAAACTAATATCAGATTTTCAACCCACAGGTGACCAGCCCGAAGCTATTACCCAACTTACCGATGGATTAAATTCAAATATGAAACACCAGACATTGCTTGGTGTAACAGGCTCGGGAAAAACATTTACAATCGCCAATGTAATTGAAAAAGCTCAGCGTCCTGTATTAGTATTAAGCCATAATAAAACACTTGCTACGATTACTATCAGCCCGAAGCCTACATTCCTTCAACTGATACATATATTGAAAAAGATTTCGCTATTAATGATGAAATAGAAAAGCTGAGATTAAGCACAACTTCTTCATTGCTATCAGGGCGAAACGATATTATTGTTGTTTCATCGGTATCGTGCCTTTATGGCATAGGCAATCCTGAGGATTTTTATGCAAATGTAATTAATCTGAAGTTGGGGCAGAAAATCGGCAGAAATCAACTGCTCAGGAAGCTTGTTGATTCGCTTTATTCCAGGTCTGAAGCCGATTTTTTCAGAGGCAATTTCAGAGTAAGAGGAGATACGGTTGATATTTTTCTTTCTCATGGAGATATTGCTTACAGAATTGTCTTTCTGGGCGATGTAATTGAAATGATTGAGGCGATTGACCCAGTCTATGGTCAAGCTATTCAACGGCATGAAACAGCAATTATTTATCCTGCAAATATTTTTATTACATCAAAACAAAGAATAGATCAAGCGATTATTCAGATTCAAAATGACCTTGTTGAACAAATCAGTTTTTTTAAAAGTCAGGAAAAGCATATTGAAGCCCAACGTATAAAACAAAGGGTTGAATATGACCTTGAAATGATAAAAGAATTAGGGCATTGTCCGGGTATTGAGAATTATTCCCGATATTTCGACGGCAGAAAACCAGGTATGCGTCCTTTTTGTCTTTTGGATTATTTTCCTTCAAATTTTATTACAATAATTGATGAAAGCCATGTTACATTGCCTCAGACAAGGGCTATGTACGGCGGAGACCATTCAAGAAAGCAAATATTGGTGGAATATGGTTTCCGTTTACCAGCTGCATTCGATAACCGCCCTTTGAAGTTTCAGGAGCTCGAAAGCATGTTAAATCAAGTGATTTTTGTAAGCGCTACCCCAGCTGATTTTGAGCTTGAAAAGTGCGAAGGCATTATTGTTGATCAAGTTATTCGGCCTACCGGTCTTGTTGACCCTGCAATTGAAATCAGGCCAAGTCTTAATCAGATTGATGATTTGATTGAAGAAATAACCGTTCGTACACAAAGAAATGAAAGAGTTCTTGTTACTACTCTTACTAAACGGATGGCTGAAGAGCTTTCAAAATATCTTTTAAAAATTGAAATCCGTTGCAGGTATATCCATGCTGATGTTGAAACGCTTGAAAGAATCAAAATATTGGATGAATTAAGAAAAGGAACATTTGATGTACTGGTTGGCATTAATCTTTTGCGTGAAGGTTTGGATTTACCTGAGGTTTCTCTGGTCGCTATTCTTGATGCTGATAAAGAGGGTTTCCTGCGTTCCGAACGTTCATTGACGCAGACTGCGGGAAGAGCGGCAAGAAACATTAACGGAAAAGTAATCATGTATGCTGATAAGATTACTAAATCCATGCAGAAGACAATTGATGAAACCAATCGCCGAAGGGAGAAACAACTCAGATACAATTCAGAACATAATATAACACCCCGGCAAGTTGTTAAATCCACAAAATCTGTAATGGGAGAGGGGCAAAGAACTAAAAAAACCGGTTACTATATCGAACCTGAAACTACTGATATTGCAGCCGACCCTGTTGTTCAGTATATGACCAGGCCTGCGGTTGAAAAAGCTATTGAAAAAGCGCAAAAAGCAATGGAAACTGCCGCTAAAAATCTCGATTTTATTGAAGCAGCGTGTTTCCGTAACGAAATATTTGCATTGAAACAGATTTTAAAATCAAAGATTATTGAAAAATAAGTATATATACCGAAGATAATTAAGCGTTTTCCGCAATGATGTTTTTACACTTTGACTACCCATTGTAAAAAAATTATTTTTTCCCTGTTAGTTTTTTATGTATTGCATTTGCAGCGATTCTTCCTGCCCCCATAGCCAGAATTACAGTTGCAGAACCGGTCACTATATCTCCACCTGCATAAACAAATGGCTTTGAAGTTTCATTAGTTCTTGGATTAACTTCAATATATCCTCTTTTATTTCTCTTCAGGTCGGGAGTTGATTGAAAGATTATTGGATTTGGTCCTGTTCCTATTGCAACTACCGCCATATCGCAATCAATTACAAAGTTTGAACCTTCGATTGGTACAGGTTTTCTTCGTCCGGAACTATCGGGCTCACCAAGCTCCATTTTTAAGCATTCAATTCCTTTGATATGATTTTTTTCATCGCTGATGTATTTGACCGGACTTGTTAATAACCGAAAATTAATTCCTTCTTCTTCAGCCCGCTCGACTTCTTCGATTCTTGCAGGTAGTTCGGTTTTTGAGCGACGATAAACAATAGTTACTTCAGTTGCACCGGTTCTTAATGCCATCCTTGCACAATCCATGGCGACATTACCGCCTCCAATGACTGCAACATTAGTCCCTCTTGGTTTTGGCGTATCATATTCAGGGAAACGATATGCCTTCATTAAATTCATCCTTGTGAGATATTCATTCGCAGAAAAAATGTTGCCCAGATTCTCATTTTCAATATCCATAAACCATGGCAGACCTGCGCCAACACCGATAAATACTGCGTCATAATTATTTAACAGTTCATCAATAGTGATAATATTTCCAATAATATGGTCAAGTTCAAGCCGGACTCCCAATTCAATAAGATAATTAATTTCGAACTGCACAATAGCTTTTGGCAAACGGAATTCAGGAATACCATAAGTAAGCACTCCTCCCGGTTCATGCAGCGCTTCAAAAATCGTAACCGAATATCCTAATAATTGCAAATCGGCAGCTACGGTCAATCCGCCAGGACCGGAACCTATTACTGCAATTTTCTTATTATTCTTATTTTTAATAAATGGAACCTTCACTAAATTCATCTCTCTTTCATAGTCAGCAGCAAATTTTTCAAGGTTACCGATACCTACCGGCCTGTCTTTAACGCCAATGACACATTTCGCTTCACATTGGGATTCCTGTGGGCAGACACGTCCGCAAATAGATGGAAGAACATTCCGTTCTTTTATTTTTTTTGCCGCTTCATCAAATTTTTTTTCTGTAATTAATTTGATAAAACCGGGTATATCAATATTGACAGGGCAACCTTCCACGCATTTTGGTATTTTACAATGAATACATCTGCTTGCTTCAATAAAAGCCTGTTCGGGTGTGTAGCCGAATGGAACCTCATTGAAATTATGAATTCTTAATAACGGATCCTGTTGCAGCATTACCTGGCGCGGAATTTTAGTAATAAGCTTTTTCTCATCCTCTTTGGAAACACCATGCCACTCACAGTTATTTTTTAAACATAAATAAAATGGTATAAGCTTGACCTCGGAAGAAATAATAATTTCCGCCGCTTTTGAAGCGCACACGCCACAACTGACACCGGATTTTACCAGGCTCTTGTTGCAATAAGGGCAAATCAGGTCAGCTAATTTTTCATCCTGAGCAAGAGGTTGTGATTCATCAATCTCATAGAGCTCAAGACGCCTGTTTCTTATTATGTTTAACCCCTGACCTTTATAGATAGCTTTAAAAAATGAAAATTTTTTATCTGAAGTATCTGTATTAAAGGTGTTTTTACAAAATGGACAGTAAGTGCTTAATAATGTCCTGAATGTTACATGTTTTACTTCTTCTGTACTCATAATAAGTTATTTTATTGAAAATAGGATACTATCTTTTTCATCATCCCGGTATAAAGAATTTCTCTTCATCAGCTCTTCAAAATCAACTTTATGTCCGTCAAAATCAGGACCATCAACACAACAGAATTTAATTTTATTATCCACTGTAACTCTGCATCCGCCGCACATGCCGGTTCCATCAATCATAATGGGATTGAGACTTACCATAGTAGGTTTATCATATTCCTTCGTTATTCTGCAGACGTTTTTCATCATAATAATAGGGCCGATGCCATAAACCAGGTCCACTTCCTTTTTTTCTTTGAGATATCTTTCTAAAGGCTGGGTAACGAATCCCTTTTCTTTATAACTCCCATCGTCGGTTGTAATATAAAGTTCATCGCAGATTGCATTCATCTCGTTTTCAAGTATAAGCAGGTCTCTGCTTTTAGCGCCGATTATTCCGACAATATTACTCCAACCATTATTATCGTTCCTGATTTTAAGGGGGTAAGTAATTCGCTTTCCACAGGCTTGCCAAGAGGCCCTACCACATCTTTAATGCTGTCACCAATTTTCAAAGACCGCATTAAGGCAGTGCTTTTACCAACTACCTGAAAAATAATAGTTATTATTCCTGAAAACGGGTCTTTATCAGCAACAGTAAGAGGAATTCTCTCGCCTGTATCATTCACCCTGATAATTACAAACTGACCCGCCTGTATCTTTTTGGCAATTTTGGGAGCGCTGATATCCAAGCTGATAATAGTGCCTTTTGCCATTTCCGATTTTCTGACTATTTGGAACATATCTTTGGATTATTGTTAAAATAACGTGCAATATTAATATATATTAATTTATCTATAAATGTTATATAATTTATCTATAAATGCTGTACAATATTTATTTCTGATTATTATACCGGTTGAGGTTTTACGAGGTTGAATATTATTTTGGGGTATTGAAAAACATTCCCTCTACCTTAAAAGGCAGATAGAAAAAGACAAGATTAACAACCCTGGTTTAAATAATTACAATTCGTTCATTTGTTTTTTATCCTCGCATAATCTTATTGCATAATTCAAATAATGGTCCAAACGAGAAATTTTATTCTCTATTTCGGTTTATCCCTCATAAAGCAATTCTATTTCTGCAAGAACTTTTATAGCATCATTCATAATGACCTTTACTACATTCTTTAAATGTTTGAGTTCTTCTTCAGGTGTTAATTGGTTTGGTTTTCTCATAAATATTTCCTAATATCCCTATTTCTTTTTAATTATGTGCAGTATTTGCTCTGGCTTTTAACGCATTTCGGATTCTCACTACAGTGTACCACGTTGTTTTATAGCTGACATTAATTTTTTTGCTTATTTGTAAAGTGCTTAATTCTGTGCCATTGTTCAACACCAATAAAATAACCTGAAACCATTTGGTCAAAGGCAGATGAGTGTTTTCAAAAATTGTTCCTTGCAGAACACTAAAGTCTCTGTTACATTTGTTGCAATGGTATTTAATTGTATTCTTTCGTTTTGTTATATTTTGAGCATTACAGAATATACAGACAGGCTTATTATGCCATCGTAATTTTTCCAGGTATTTTAAGCATTTAGCCTGAGTATTAAATTTCCTTTTTATTTGGCTTGTTTTCATATAATATGTAAAAGCTATTCTGCATCATGAAATTCTTCAGCATCTTAGTAAAAATTGGTTTAATTCCATTTTATACTGAAACTTAACAGGTTTGCAAATACAAAGCTGTTTAGTTTCAGTTATACTGAGCGTTTGAGTTTGCCTTTTCTTGCAAACTCAAATAGTCGAAGTATACCTTAGCACTTTCATTACTTTCACATAATCTTTTAGTATAATCTACATAATGATTCAAAAGAGAGATTTTCTCTTCCATTTCATCTCCTTTAGAAATCAATTCTATTTCTGCAAGAACCTTTGAAGCATCATTCATAAGGACCTTTACTACATTCTTAAAATGTTTGATTTTTTCTTCAGGTGTCAATTGGTTTGGTTTTCTCATAATTAGGAATTCTTTGAAAATCCCTATTTTTCTTCATAATACACTAACCTGATTAATTCATAAATTTTAATTTGAATATATCA
>JACQWN010000372.1:5272-11452 GCA_016209245.1 Bacteroidia bacterium | reverse complement strand
CCAAGCTCTTCCGACAGTTTCAGCGCTTTGGTATAATATTCCAATGCTTTAGAGCTCATTTCTGTCATCATGCGCGTATTCCCGGCAACATTTGCCGAATCGCCTTGAAGTTGGTATGCACCTCCGATATTTGCCAACCAACCGCTTACATTTCTTTTATTACCTAATTTATTATCTATTTCCAACGCTTTGAAATATGACTCCAACGCTTTGGTGTTATTGCCTTGAGCGCTATATACATTCCCGATATTTCCCCAATTCACAGCGACAAAATTTTCGTACCCGTATTTTTCGGTTGCTTTCGGGATTTAAAATAATATTCCAATGCTTTAACGTGGTCGCCATGATCGCTATGCACACTCGCGATATTACACAGGTTCGTGATAATTTTTTCTTTCTCATCAAATTCTTCCGCTAATTTCAATGCATCAAGATAATATTCCATTGCCTTTATGTAATAACCCTGATCGCTATAAGAAATTCCAATAGTCCCCAAAGCTTCGCAGATACCCGCTTGGTAATTGAGATCTTTCCACAGTTGTAATTCTTTTAACCTGTTTTCAAGTGCGGCAGAAAAATTACCCAGAGCATCCAACGCGTAGCTAATCCTCATATACGCCGCTGCCATGCCTTTTTTCCACTGTAAACGTTCTGCTACTGCTAATGCCTGCTTGCCATATTCCAAAGATTTTTGAAGGTCGGATTGGCATAAATCCTCAGAAATAAATATAAGATGCTTTACTTTATTGGTGTCGTTTTTATCATTGGGTAGTAATTTTAATAAGCTATCTAACTCATTAGGATTCTGCCCATACAAAAAGCCGTTCAGCAGACAGAAAAAAATAAGATGCAAGGATTTATTCATGGTAAGTAGTTGCAAAGAATTAAAAGTTCTATCAACTTTAATAATTCATTTTCATCAATTCCTGCAATTTTCATAAAATGTTTGAGAAGCCCGGTCTTTAAAGATTTACTGCCATGAATGGGCAAAGAGATACGAGTAGGATTATTTCATATCTACTGACAGACATCCTTCAACCGCTTCATAAAGATTAACGAGCAATTCGTTAAATGTATCACCTTGAGTCGCACAACCAGGTATCGAAGGGATTTCAGCCCAGTAACCTCCTTCTTCTGCTTCGTGGATTATTACTTTTAGTTTCATAATTTTACTTTTTTAAGGTTATTAAAAATAGTCATTTTTTTTTCTGTCAAAATTATTATTTTTTTACTTCGGAGCATAAATCTGATACGACTGAGTTTTACAGGCAGTTTCCGGGGATATTACAATAGTTGTATCCTTAGTTTTTGGTGTAATTTTGAATATCCAGATAATATCTGAATCATTATATTTCCTTGCTGAAGTAATTAAGTAACTATCATGTTCCATTGGAGCTTTTCCACCATAAGGACAAGCTAAAGGATTATATTTAAAATTATGATAAGGATAATGTTTTCTTTGTAATAAAATATTGTCCCACAAAGTTGAATCTATTTCTTTACATCCATTGCAATGCTTGTAATAATATTTTAAAGGTTCTTCTTGTATAAGCCTGTATTTCATGTTTTTGTAATCAGGAAAATTATTATACATATAAATAGTGCCATCTAAAGGAAAAGAATTTTCTTTATGGGAACATTGTGTTAAGCAAAATATCGTACTATATAATAAAATAGTGGAAATAAGATTTTTCATAATAGTATGTCTGCCGGGTCGGATTTGTAATCCGAACCAGATTATTTTATCATTATTTTTTTAACGACAATTTCATTCCTCATTTTTACTTTCAAAAAATAGACACCTTGCGATAATGCTGATAAATTAAGCCGGATATTGTTCTGACCGTTATTAATGGATTTGCTGAATAACTGCTCGCCAAGCACATTGTGCACCTGAATATGCTCAATCGTCTGACCATGGCTATGAATGGTAATCAATCCGTCGGAAGGATTCGGATATACGCTGATTCCGGTGTTAGCCGTATTTTCCAGGATACCGGTAGTATTGTTAAAAATATTTGAAAGGGAATAATTATAGCTTTGGGTATTTTTAAGCGTTGGAGTGCAATTAATGCTCCATTGTGTTTTTACTCGCCATGATGCGGTATTTTGATAAATGACATATAGCGGGTCGCTTACGGTCTGCTGCGTGCCTGCAACACTGGTTATATCGTGCCAGTCGCCGGTGCTGTAATCATCCCTCATCAGGATATAGCTTGTAACAGGGTTGGGGCTGTTTTCAATCGAATAGGGCAATGTCCAGTAGAAAATCCCGCCGCTGTTAAGCATATAAATTGTGTTGTGGTACGGACTCATTTCGCTGAAGCCGCCGCAGGTGTCCAATACCTGAATTTTATAACGGTAAGTGCCTTCATTCGGATCGCCTGTGTTGGGAAAATAAAGGGCATGAACGGTATCTGTGAATTGACTAAACGAATCATAAGGTATAGCAGCAATGGGCTGGTAGTTGTCGGTAGCAATCTCGCGGTAAATGGTATAGGATTCTGCTGCCGTGTTCAGGCTTTTATCCCATACAATAACGTTATATTCCGAAAGGGAATCAACTGTTACCATGCATATTGCAGCGGTTTCGGCGGGGGGTTCGGTAATATTCACAGAAGATGTCTGAATACAGTCATTTATATCAGTAATGCTTACAGAATAATTTCCAGCAGTCAGATTTATTGCAGAGGGTGTAGTCTGTCCATTGCTCCATAAATAAGTAAATGGTTCCATACCTCCGTTCATTGTAAGGGTGGCAAATCCGTCACTGAATCCGTTGCAACTGACATTTGCTGATGAAGATATTACCGGAGAGAAAGAATAAGTATGCGCAACATAAATATCGTAGTAACCCGAATTGCTTAATGTTGTACTTCCAATTGTAACAGGATCATCATAAAACGAACCTGTAACATAAAGATTGTCTACCCCATTCACGACGATAGCGTCCTGTTCTGTGAATGTACCTTCACCTCTTTCAGCCCATTGCGGGTTCCCTCCTGCATCATATTTTACAATAAAAAGATAGCTCAACGTATATGAAAGAGAAGGTCCTGCATTATAAAGTTTAATATTTCCAAAATAAATTGAATCGCTACGATATTTTCCAATGACATACACATTTCCTGTAATGTCTACTGCAATGCCCCTTCCTCCGTCATCATCGTTTCCTCCCGCGTTTCTTGCCCAAATAACATTGCCATTGGTATTGTATTTGACAATAAACACATCGTAAGGAGAATAATTATTTATAGTTGTTCCGCCAAAAGTTATCGAAGAACCCCTGAATATTCCTGTAATATAAACATTATATCCGTCTGATGTAATGCCATAACCAAAAGCAAGGTTTCCTCCTGAGTGATTTTGAGCCCAGACAGCATTACCATCTGGATCATATTTTACAATAAAAAAATCACCGTTCCCGGTACAATTATTATATAAATAATTTATATTGTCAAAAGTGATAGAGTCGGTACCAAAATCACCTATAACATAAGCATTGCCCGAAATGTCGGTTGTAATACCTTTCCCTGCGTTTCCAAACCTTCCGCCTGCATTTTTTGCCCAGACTACAGTACCTGCCGGATCGTATTTTACGATAAAAAAATCGGTTCCGCTTGTACCAACCTTGTGTAAAACAATATTTCCAAAAATTATGGAATCGCTTTGCAATTCACCTGTAACATAGATATTACCAAAAGTATCTAGAGCAATACTATTCCCAATACCATAGCAGTTTCCTCCCGCATTTTTCGCCTATATAGCATTTCCATTCGAATCTAATTTTGCAACAAAAAAATCAGGATCAGGATCCGAATTATCATTGTATAAAACGACACTTCCACATACAAGCGAATCACTTGTAAAAAATCCTGTAATATAAAAGTTGTCGGTTTCATCAATTGCAATAGCTCTACTCACTTCATTTAGAGCGCTACCAAAATCTTTTGCCCAAATAAGATTTCCCGCAATATCATATTTTGTAAGAAAAATATCAGAATAGGTATAACCGGGAATGCTTTGATTATATAGTACAGTGTCCCCGAAGTTGAGGCTGGAACTCCCAAAATACCCCGTAATATAGATATTACCATTTGGATTTGCAACAACGCCTTTACCATAATCGTCATAAAAACCACCGCCTTTTTTTGCCCAGAAACAATCTTGGGCTGTTGTAACCATTGCTACCAGCAGCATTGCGAAAGAAATAATTTGTGCTTTCATAATTTTTCAATTTAAAATATTCCTTAATATTACTTTGGTAAATCAGATTAACACCCTGATTTATCAGGGTGTTAATCTTTAATCCGTCAAATATAATAAAAAAATTCAAATAATAATAACCAAATGTACAGGCGTAGGCAAATTTTGTACAGACGTATGAAGATTTTGAACAGGTGTATATTTTTTGGTATTGTTAACCTGTATTACTTATAAAACTTTGTCGTACATATTTGACCGTCTTTGGAAACAATCTGTAATAAATATATTCCGTCGTAAAGGTTTCCGGTCTTTATTCTGATAATACCGGCGCTTTGTGTAATAACCTCATTCATCTTTTGTCCCGTAATATTAAATATTGTGACCCTATTAACACCGTCGGGAAGATTGGAAATATTCAACACATTACCGACAGGATTAGGATAAAATAATATTTCGCCCGAATATTCCATGGCATTCTGTGCATTAAGAATCATATCGTACTCAATATGAATAATGCCGAAAAGGACTGTCATGACTTTTAATCCCGGGCAGTTAAGCGTGAGGTTAACTGCAATATAGCCGGTTTGACTGTATTGATATATAATATTCTGATATAATGTATCGGTATTTTCTATTATCACCCAGATCACTTCCACGAAGCTAGAGTCGAGAACGGTGATGGAATCAATATAATATCCGGTAACATTAATGCATGTATCTAACATGTTTGTCCAGAGCGTGTCTACAGGGATGTTCACCGGGGCTGTTCCCATAGCAAAGGTCATAGTCACATCGCATCCATTAGAGTCAGTAACGGTAATCGTGTAAAAGCCCGGAACAAGACCGGTAATGTCCTGTGTCGTTTCGCCTGTGCTCCAATTATAGCTGTATGGCGGATTTCCACCATATACTGTTATGTCTATAGCGCCGTCAGCTGTCCCTGTATCACTGCATTCGGTAAGATAATAATCAACAGTCATATTACACGGATTTACATTACCGATCGATACCGATTCACAGTATGTACCGGAGCATTCCCCGTTTGTTTCGATAGTCAGGCAAACCGTATAGGTTCCGGTTCCCGGAAAGGTATGGATTATGTCTGGTCCTGAGTCGGTGCTGCTATCTCCAAAATCCCATGTGCAGGCAATGATACTGCTTGTAGATTGCGAAGCGCTATAGAAATGAAGGCAGTATGGCCCGCAGTTCAGGTCTATAGAATCGGTAAAATCAGGTTCACAGACATAAGCCACCTGCATGCAATCTGTTGCGGTGCAACCATTTATTTCGGTTGCCGTGACACAATATGTTCCGCCGTTCAGATTGTTTATTTCCTGGGTAGTCGCGCCGTTATTCCATAGATATGAATACGGAGGCATTCCACCATAAGCGTTGGCAAAGGCATACCCGTCGCTCATGGTTGAACCGGACGGGGGTGCCGCTTGTATGTCAACATGAAAATCGGCGCAGGAATCCTCGATATAGTAACTTGTGCAATGTGAATCCGTACATCCGCCGGCAGTTTCAATTGTCAGGCAGATATTATATAAGCCGGAGCAGGGAATGTATATACGACCTGCGGCTCATAAGCAAAGAAGCTATCGTCGAAATTCCAGTGCCATGAAACAATGCTATCGCCGAGAGAGGCATCTTCAAAAAGCCAGCAATATGGGCCACAATTAACTACAATAAAATCAACTGTATAGGCAGCCTGGCAGTCAGATGTAATGACAATGGTCTGGCAGGCGGAATCCAAACATCCGTAAGAATCGGTAATAGTTACACAATAAGTGCCTGGTCCAAGACTATCCAAAAAATTAACAGTCTCACCATTGGCCCAGCTATACGAGAAAGGAGGCGTTCCTGTAGCCGACACGTAAATAGAGCCTGTATTGAAGTCTCCAATAGTATGATGAACCGATGAATTGATCTTATAATAAGAGCAATGTATTAAAGAATCGCAGAAAACCGAGG
>JACQWN010000372.1:0-5219 GCA_016209245.1 Bacteroidia bacterium | reverse complement strand
CGAGGTGCAATTGCTATCTGTAGTAATTGTCAGGCACACAATATAATTTGTCGCTATCTGATTATACTGATGTGTGACCTGTTGGCCCGATGCTGTCGTTCCATCGCCGAAATCCCAGAGCCATGAAATAATATTTCCGCTCTGTGAAACCGAACTATCGGTAAAGGCGGCAATAAAAGTCGAAGGGTCAATTGTGACCGTCCATGACGCCTGACAGAAATTCTGTGCATTTACAGTAATGGCTGCTGCTAATAATCCTAAAAATGTTAAAAATTTTTTCATAATACATTTATTTAAAATTGCTGTAAATATAATAAAAAAATTCAAATAATAATAACCAAATGTACAGGCGTAAGTATATTTTGATCCGACGTATAAATTTTGATTATACTCAAAGAAATCAGGTTTGCAAAAAATAATATCAGAATGGGAGAAGGGGAGAAACGGAGAAAGGGCGAATGGGAGAAACGGAGAAAGGGCGAATGGGAGAAACGGAGAAACGGAGAAGGGGAGAAGGGGAGAAACGGAGAATCGGGGAGAATCGCCCCTTCGCCCCTTCGCCCCTTCACACCTTCAAATATTTCCCCTTCCCCCTTTCTGTTAAAATAGTTTGCAAATTCAATTTCATTCAGTATACAACGGCTTTGGGCTTTTTCCTCTTGCCAGCGACATGAAGATTCCAAAAAAGCACATAACGGAAAAAATAATAAAAGCGATATGAAAAGCTTGTAAAAACTGAGGATAATTTCCCGGTTTGATTTCTACTTTCCCGATAAAAATCGAAAATAAAAGCATTGCGATACCCATGCTTAACATTTGGCCAAGTATCCGCATAGTAGCGACTGTGCCGGATGCTATTCCATATACTTTTTTATCAACCGAGCTCATTACTGCATTTGTATTGGGTGAAGAAAAAAAGGCAAATCCCAAACCAAGTGTGGCAAGTGTAATGATTATAAATCCGACAGGTGTGGAGCTTGTCACAAATATAAACAATGAAAGCCCTATTGTAGTAATTGCCATTCCTATTGTAGCTACAATCTGGGGATAAATTTTATCCGATAGCCAGCCCATAAATGGTGAAAAAACAGCCATGACTATTGGCTGGGCGACTAATATCATCCCCGAATGTTCGGCTGAAAATCCTTTTATTTTCTGAAGATAGAAACTGAGTAAAAACCCAGTTGCAAATGTAGCGCAATAATTGATTAAGGCGGCAAGGTTGCTGAATCCGAAAATCCGGTTATTTACAAACAGGCGGATATTTAATAACGGCATTTTATTATAAAGCTCTAAAATAATAAAACCGGTAATGCCTAATAAACCTGAGCTAATTAATATTGTACCGGCTATCTGGGGTAATAAAGAGAAGCCATAAATCAACTGGGCGATTGAAATGCCATATATAAGACTGCCTTTTAAATCGAATTTTTCTTCTTTAGCGTCGGCCCATTCAGTTTTTATTAAAATGAGAATGAGACAAACGATTATGATACTAAGAGGAGCAGTCATAAAAAAAATCCATCGCCAGTTTATATATTGTGTAATTAACCCCCCGATAACAGGGCCTAATGATAGTCCTAAATAGGTGGACGTAACGTTTATGCCCATAATTTTCCCTCTTTCTCCGGGTGGAAAAACTGAAGTAATAATAGCCATACCTGTTCCAAATACCATAGCACTTCCAATGCCTTGAACAATGCGTGCTGTAATCAGCATCCACAAGCTCTCTGAAAGTCCTGAAATTAAACAGCTTGCTCCCCATAATACTGTCCCGGTAAGATAAATTCTTTTTCTTCCGGTAATATCTGCAAGTCTTCCAAAAGGAACTAAAAAAATAGCTGTTGTCAGTAAATATGAAGTAGCGACCCAGCTAAGCGAAATAGCATCTGCTCTAAATTCGGTTCCAATAGTAGGGAGGGCCACATTAACCGCCGAACCCATAAAAGGTGTGACAAAAGCGGAAATCAATGAAATGATAAGAACCGATGTTCTTATTGGCCGGGCAGTATGTTGAGTTTCTTTCATGACAAGCTCAATACGACGCTTGGCTCAGTACAAGAAAAGGCAAACTCAAACGCTCAGTATAAAACTAAAATATTTGGCTTATGAAAAATGCCAATATTTCATAAAAATTAATGAAATTAACGACTTTTAAATATTATATCCACGATTTTTTTATAAAATTCCGGTTATTTCTGGTAAAATTTATTGACAATGTATTATTTATTCTGAGTTTTATTGCTTTTGGCTCATTGATTTATAAATTTGGGTTCCCAATATCTCAAGAAGTTAATTCAAAGCTGTATTTATTTTATATTGTTTTTGCAAATATTGTTTTTTGGGGGCTGTTAATAAAAATTTTATTTATTTTTAATAAAATTGAAAAGAAACGGCTTATTCTTAAATTATCAATTCTGTTTTTATTATTAATAATATTTATAATAAGATATTTTTTTGATGAAAATGTAACCGGCAGCATACCTGTTTTTGATTTTATAACAAAAAATCTGATACTTTATTTAATTATTATTTCTGTTTTTATTATAGAAATATCACAAAAAAGTCTGAAAATATTTACCGGTACAATAAATCCCGCCCTTGTTTTTATCTCAAGCTTTTTTATTTTAATTCTTGCAGGAGCAAGTTTATTATTGCTCCCCCAAGCTACTACTAAAAGCATCAGTATTGTTGACGCTCTTTTCACTTCTACAAGCGCTGTGTGTGTAACGGGTCTTACGGTTGTTGATACAGCTACAGTATTTACTACTTTTGGTAAAGCTATAGTATTAATACTAATTCAACTTGGTGGTTTAGGAGTAATGACTTTTACAAGCTTTTTCGGATTGTTTTTTATGGGAAGCTCTTCATTTAAAAGCAACTTGTACTTAAAAGATTTTATAAATACGGAAAATCTGAGCGATGTATTTAAAAGCTTATTAAAGATATTACTTATTACTTTTGGAATAGAATTTACCGGAGCAGCTATTATTTTTTTCAATATTGATAAAGAAATCTTGCCCGATATTCTTAGCCGTATCGGTTTTTCAATATTTCATTCCATTTCCGCTTTCTGTAACGCCGGTTTTTCTACATTATCAAATAATTTGTACGATATTAACTTCCGTTTCAATTATAATATTCATTTAATAATTGCTTTTTTAATTATTTTAGGCGGAATTGGCTTCCCGATAATTTTTAACTATTATACTTTATCAAAACATTTCCTTCGTAATATTATCAGATTGCTTTTGAAAAAGCAAAAAAGATATTATCATGTGCCGAGAATCATAAATATAAATACCCGTCTGGCTTTATTTACAACTATTATCTTATTGGCCGGAGGAACAATTATCTTTTTTATGTTGGAATATAATAATACATTAAAAGAGCATAATTTGTACGGGAAAATTGTTGAATCATTTTTTCATTCAACAACACCGCGAACCGCCGGATTTAATACATTAAATATGACTATGTTTTATCAACCGACGGCTTTAATTATTATTTTTTTAATGTGGATTGGTGCATCACCCTGTTCAACCGGCGGGGGAATCAAAACAAGCTCGTTTGCAATTGCTGTTCTGAATATTTTTAGCTTTGCCAAAGGAAAAGACAGAATTGAAGTACAACATCGTCAAATAATGGATGACTCGGTAAGCAAAGCTTTTTGTACAATTATTTTATCGTTGCTTGTGATTGGTCTTTCTGTTTTGCTTGTTTCTTCATTTGATATTGAAAAAAATATTCTTGATGTTGCTTTTGAATGTTTCTCAGCTTTTGGCACTGTCGGTTTAAGCTTAGGTATTACTTCCGATTTGAGTGTAGCCAGTAAATACATTATTATATTTACAATGTTTCTTGGAAGAGTTGGAATACTAACAATTATAGTCGCATTTATCAGAAAAGTAAAATCGCTTAGTTATGAATATCCCAAGGAAAATATTCTTGTAGGTTAATTAAAATCATATCTATAATTTTCATATTTTTGCCCTTCTAAAAATATTAATGATGATAAAAATTACATTTCCCGATAAATCAGTCCGAGAGTTTGCTGAAGGTATTACCGGTCTTCATATTGCAGCGACAATAAACAATAGTCTGTCAAAAGAGCTCATATCAGTATCATTTAACGGTGAATTAATTGATGCCGGAATGCCAATTAATTCTGATGGTGAAATCAAGCTATACACATGGGATAATAATGAGGGGAAACAAACATTCTGGCATTCATCTGCTCATTTAATGGCTGAAGCCCTTGAACAAATTTATCCGGGTATTAAATTTGGAATCGGACCGGCTATTGAAAATGGTTTTTATTATGATGTTGACCTTGGTCAAGGTCGTATAATTTCCGAATCGGATTTTAATGCCATTGAAAACAAAATGATCGAAATAGCCCGACAAAAAAATGTATTTATCAGGAAAGAAGTATCAAAATCCGAAGCCCTCGAATATTATCAAAAAAAGGGAGATGAATATAAAATTGAATTAATCGGCGAATTGCAGGACGGGACAATTACATTTTATCACAGCGGTTCATTTACCGATTTGTGTAAAGGGCAGCATTTGCCTGATACAAGCTATATAAAAGCTGTAAAAATTTTAAATGTTGCCGGGGCATACTGGCGCGGAAATGAGAAGAACAAGCAACTTACACGGGTGTATGGAATCTCTTTTCCGAAACAAAAATTGCTCGATGATTATCTTCAGTTATTAGAAGAAGCCAAAAAACGCGACCATAGAAAAATCGGAAAAGAGCTTGAATTATTTACATTTTCTCAAAAGGTCGGACTTGGTTTACCTTTATGGCTTCCAAAAGGTGCAACTCTCAGAGACCGGCTTGAACAATTTTTAAAAAAAATACAGGTCGAATATGGGTATGAAGTAGTATATACTCCGCATATCGGGCATAAAGATTTATATGTTACATCGGGGCATTATGAAAAATATGGAATGAACTCGTTCAAGCCGATGTCCACTCCTGCCGAGGGTGAGGAATTTATGTTAAAACCCATGAATTGTCCTCATCACTGTGAAATATATAAAAGTAAGCCAAGATCGTACCGCGATCTCCCGGTCAGATTAGCGGAATTTGGTACTGTTTACCGGTATGAACAAAGTGGCGAGCTTCACGGATTGACAAGGGTAAGAGGTTTCACGCAGGATGATGCACATATATTCTGCCGCTCCGACCAGTTGAAAGAAGAATTTAAAAA
>JACQWN010000371.1 GCA_016209245.1 Bacteroidia bacterium | reverse complement strand
TATTTTCCTGTTCATGGCTCATAAACATAATTTATAATTACAAAGATATAAAATTTCCGGCATTCTGCGATTTTCACCTGATTAACTTATTAAATAGACCAGCAAAACGTTATAATCAGCATAAGTTAAAAAGTTTCTCCAATTGCTTTAATTTTACTGATTGCAAAGAAAAGCGAGAACACATGCGAATATAAAGCGATTGATTGGTCTCCGATATCCGTGAATGAATAGTCAATGGCTAACCTTTTTATTTTTAAACCGACTCCGATAGCAGGTTGAAAATTAAATTCTTTTTTACCCCCGAAACCAGGTATTTGTTGCATATTGCATATACCGGCACGGATGTAAACCAATTTTTTATAATCAAATTCCAACCCGAGATGAGGGTCAACAGATATCGGGTTAGATTTTATCAGGACATTTCTCTTTCCGTCGAAGGTGATGTCGGCATCAAGCTCGGCAAGGCAGCCGAATTTTCCCGCAATGACATAATAATAAGCGCCGCCAAGCAGCAATTTAGGCATTGTCATCTCTATCGAGTTTTTTGGAAGCTCGTTGTCTGTAAGTAGAAAGGTCTCTTCAAGCTCTTCAGTGTTGAAGCTCCATGCATTAAAAGTAGAGGTAACATCCCTTGCCATTGCACCGAAGCACCAGCTTCCTGTTGCATAATTCGCTCCGGCATCAAAACCAAAGCCCCACGCCGAAGCGAATTCACCGGCTTTGCGCCTGATAATTTTAACATTAGCACCATACCTTAATCCTGGAATTTTTGAATGAGATGAGTATGAAAACAGAAAGCCATAATCAGCTACAGAAAACGATTTAATCCTGTCGTAACGGACATTCCCTTCTTCATCAATCAAATCGAGAGTATTAGGAATATCATCAACACCAAACCGAATCAATGAAACTCCTATAGCACTTGAATCCCTAATTTTTGCACCTCCGCCTAAATAATCGAACTTTCCAATTCCGGCAAAATATTCGGAATGCATAGCGCTTAATTGCAAATCCCATGGAATATAAGTCAACCCTGCCGGATTCCAGTATGCCGATGTTGCATCATTTGTTGTGGCTATGCATGAATTTGCCATTCCCAATGCTCTTGCCCCGACTCCGATTGAAAGAAATTCATTGCTGTATTTTCTGAATAACGGACTATTTTGTGTGTAGCCATCCATTATGCAGGATAAAAAGGTAAAAATTACTGTTGTTATTATAACTATATAATTTTGCATATACATTTTTTACTTGTTTATTAACAATAGTGTTAACTTGATTAATTCATGAATTTTAATATAAAATATATGTCTAACCCTGTCTTTTAAGGCGGGGGTAAAAAAATAACTTCTTTGCTCCCATCCTCTGCGAAATTTTGAAAATTTAAAAATTTTCAAAATTTCGCAGAGAGAGGTCGGAGAAAGACATTTTTTTAGTGTCCCCGCCCTGAAGGACGGGGTTAGTCTTTTATTTATATCTAAATTTATGAATAATACAAGATTAAAAAAAAAACAAAAATAATGAATTTTTTTAATATTAAAACCAATGACTAATGTTATAATAATTTAACTTATTTTTGCACAAAATATTATACATATATTATGAAAAAATCATTTACACCGGTAGGGCATATTCCAAATTTTCTCTCATCCCTGAATTTATTATCGGGTTGTATTGCCATTGTCATGACTTTTAATGGTAAACCGGAAATTGCAGCATGGTTTATTGGCATTGCCGCTATATTTGATTTTTTCGACGGATTGGCTGCCAGGACCTTCAAAGCTTACAGCAATATTGGAAAAGAACTGGATTCTTTAGCCGATATGATTAGCTTCGGCTTCGCTCCTTCGGCTATTATGTATAAGCTTATCGAAACTTCTCTGAAACCGCCAGGTATAGAATATAACGAATTTTCTGTTATTGCATTGCTTCCATTTATAGCTTTTTTAATCGCAATATTTTCAGCACTGCGTCTTGCTAAATTCAATGTTGACACCCGTCAGAAAGATTCTTTTATAGGACTAGCTACACCTGCAAATTCAATTTTTATCGCATCGCTTCCTTTAATTATTGTTTACCAGCATATTGATTACATTACTGCATTTATTCTTAATATATGGTTTCTAATCCCTTCCACTTTTATTCTTTCATTTTTACTTGTAGCGGAATATCCTATGTTTTCATTCAAATTTAAAACTCTGTTGTTCCGTGAAAACCGGATAAGATATATTTTTATTGCCATATCTGTCATTTTATTAATCTTTTTTCATTATCTTGCACTTCCTTTTATTATTATTTTATATATATTATTATCAGGAATAAACAATTTGTTAAAATATAAGTAACTATTTAAATATGACGTTATTATCCCATCGAAGTACGAAAAAAATACGAATTTACGAATTACGAAGTGATTAGCCGGTTGGCAGATTCGTAATTCGTAAGTTCGTAACAAATTCGTACTTCAGTGAAATAATCTATAATAAAAAATGATAACTAAAATAGTAACAAATTTAATTTGATTTATTATGAAATTTATAGCAGAAATTAATGTGATGCCGTTAAAAGCTTTATTAGACCCACAGGGTAAGGCAGTTACAATGAGCATGAAAAATATCGGTTTCAGAGAAATATCCGATATCAGGATTGGCAAGCATATCACAATGGAGCTCGAAGCCGATAATAGAGAAATTGCTTGCAAAAAAGCAGATGATGCCTGTAAAAAAATTTTAGCTAATCCTATCATGGAAAGTTACGATTTTGTTGTTAAAGAAGTATAGTGTCATAAATCTCAAAAAACCGACTATATGAAAAAACTGCCCATTGGAAAACAGGACTTTGCAGAACTTATTAACAAAGACTGCATCTATGTAGATAAAACAGAAATCCTTTACAAGTTGATTTCGGATGGATTTTATTATTTTCTTTCCCGTCCACGCCGGTTTGGCAAATCGCTTACAGTTTCAACCCTGAAAGAAATCTTCGGCGGGAATAAAGAACTGTTCAAAAGCTTGTGGATATATGATAAGCTCGACTGGAAGAAATATCCTATAATATATATTGATTTCAGTGAAATAGGAGTAAAGGAATTAGGAACTGAACAGGCTATACTTAATGAGCTTGAAAATATTGCCTTAAAAAACAACATTAAAATAACAGGTACAACTCCGGGAATTAAGTTCAGAGAATTGATTCAAGCATTAGCTAAAGAAGCCCAGGTGGTGATTTTAATAGATGAATATGATAAACCGATAATAGATTACATGGATAATATTCCGCAGGCTGAGATGAACAGGGAAATCTTAAAAAATTTCTATTCGGTTCTGAAAGGAAATGATGAATATATTAAATTTTTGTTTATTACCGGTGTATCAAAATTCAGTAAAGTATCAATTTTTTCTGACCTTAATCACTTAAACGATATTACTATTAATCCTAATTTCTCTGTCCTTACAGGTTATACTGAAGACGACCTTGAAAAATATTTTTCCGAATATATTGCTCTTGCTCAAAATGAATTAAATGAGTTTTTTCCTGATGTTAAGCTAGCGATCAAAAATTGGTACAATGGATACAGTTGGGATGGTAAAAAGTTTGTTTATAATCCTTTTTCTTTACTTAACTTCTTTTCAAATCGGAGGTTCGATGATTATTGGTTTCAAACAGGGACACCTACATTTTTAATGAAATTATTAAAAGAAAATAATTATAAAGCATCGTCGTTATCAGAATTTGAAACCGATATTTCACTTTTTGATAAATACGAAATTTCAGATATACAGCTTATTCCTCTTTTATTTCAAACCGGCTATCTTACAATAAAAAAATATAATATCCTGAAAGCGTCGGTAATTTTAGATTATCCAAATAAAGAAGTGCAAAAATCGTTTGAAAATTATATTTTCAGCACTTTTTCTGAAAAGCATATTAGCGAAAACCGTAAATTCCTTAACGATATTATCCGGGCTTTAAATTCCAATGATATTGCTCAATTTATTCATTTATTCAAAATACTTTTTAAAGGGATTGCTTATCCTCATATTAATAACAAAGAGAACTATTATCATTCAATTTTTTATCTTATAATAAAACTTCTTGGTTTTGATATAGAAACAGAAGTATTTACCTGTGATGGAAGGATTGATGCGGCTATAAAGACGGATAATCACATTTACATAATTGAATTTAAGCTCGGAAAAGCAAAGAATGCTATTGAGCAAATAAGGGAAAAAGAATATGCACTGAAATACGCAAACGACGGGCGTAAAATAATACTTATCGGTATAGGTTTCAGCACGAAGAAGAAAAATGTTGATGATTATATTGAAGAGAGCTATAATTCGTGAGCGATGCAAATAAATATCAATTTTTTAATATCCTTTTTAATATTATTTATTTCATGTCACCAAAACAGAACCGATTCATTTAATCATATATTAACCTCAAATCAAGACTATTATCAATTTCACAATGGCTATGCTCAGGGAACTACTTTTAATATCAGCTATAAAAGTGATATAAATTTCAATAATGCTATTGATTTAATTCTGAAAGAATTTTCCCATTCTTTGTCAATATTCGATTCCAGTTCAGTTATTTCAAGAATAAACCGTAATGATCCTAAAATTGTACCTGATGAATATTTTATTCAAATCTTTAAAAAATCGGCAGAGATATATAAGACAACAGGCGGAGCTTTTGATATTACCGTGGGACCATTGGTTAATGCTTGGGGTTTTGGAGCAACTGATAAAATGAATTTTACAAAACCTGTTATTGACAGTCTTCTTATTTTTGTCGGAATGGATAAGGTCAGAATTGAAGATAATAAAATTATTAAATCCGATGAGCGTGTAACGTTCGATGCAAATGCTATTGCACAGGGATATTCGGTTGATATTATTGCCGGTTATTTAAAGCAAAAGGGATTAACAGATTTCATGGTTGAAATAGGAGGCGAGGTATATGCTCAAGGTAAAAATAAAAATGGAGTCATCTGGAAAATAGGCATAGATAAGCCCTTAGAAGATCCTTATGCACTTGACAGGCAGTTACAGGCAGTTGTTGCCCTTGACGGAAAGGCAATAGCAACTTCAGGCAGTTACCGGAAATTCCGGATTGAAAACGGCGTGAAATATAGCCACACAATAGATCCTGCTACTGGTTACCCTGTGAATCATAATCTATTAAGTGTAAGCATTCTAGCTGATGATTGCATAACCGCCGATGCTTATGCTACCGCATTTATGGTTTTCGGTTTTGATAAAAGTCTTGAATTTTTAAAGCATCATCCTGAGCTTGAGGCGTTTTTTATTTATTCATCACAGCATAATAGACTTAAAACTTATACTACTGAAGGTTTTAAAAAATTATTTCAGGATTAAGATTGCTATTATCTTTAAGTAATAATTCTTTCACAAGATTATGCAGGATAGCCGAATGAATTTTTTTAATGCTAAAAATTGTTTAATTTTGAAGCTAAATTATTCTGACAATGAAATTCTATACTGAGCGTTTGAGTTTGCCTTTTCTTGTACTGAGCTAAGTCGAAGTATTTGCAAACTCAAATAGTCGAAGTATAAAATCTAATAAAATTTTTACATAGTGAAAACAGGTTTTATTATACAAGCTCGTATTGGATCAACCCGTTTACCAAATAAAACTATACTTCCATTTTATAATAACAAATGTATTCTTGAATTAATTATTGAGAAGTTAAAGGCATTTAATCTGCCAATAATTATCGCAACTACTATACAAAAGGCAGATGATATAATAGTTCAAATTACAGAAGGTGCAAAGGCATTGGTTTTCAGAGGGGATGAATTTGATGTTTTAAAAAGGTTCATTTATGCTTCAAAAAATTATCTTATATCAAATATTATCAGAATTTGTGCCGACAATCCATTTATAGCTTCAGAAGGCATCAAAACAATAATTGATGAATTTACTTTAAATCCTTCCGATTATCTAAGTTATAAGCTGGAAAATAATTTGCCGGCTATCAGATCACATTTCGGTTTATGGGCTGAAATGACAACCCTGAAGGCGTTGGAACAAGTTGCATCATTTACAGACGAATCTGTTTATCAAGAACATGTAACCAACTATATTTATTCAAATCCTGATAAATTCAATATACGTTGGCTAATGGCGCCTGAGATTTGCTTTAGTAGAAAGGATATCCGTTTGACTATTGATACAATAGAAGATTTTGAAAATCAGAAAGAAATTTTTTTTAGAATTAATAAGGAAAATCCCAATTATTCGATAAATGATATCATCCGGTTTCTGGATGAAAATTCAAAATATTTATTAATCATGAAAAATCAGATTAAATTGAATTCAAAATGATGAAACATGCTTATTTAATAGGTGAGATAGGCCAAAATCATAATGGTGACATAGATATTGCAAAAAAATTAATTGATATTGTCACTGCACCTATAATTGATAAATTGTTCAACCGGCTTTTAAAACCAATGGATGCAATCAAGCTGACTAAAAGAGACCTTACTGAAGAACTTTCAACATCTGAATGGAATGCACCATATAATAACCCACATTCTTTCGGAAAAACTTACGGCGAACATCGTCAATTTCTTGAGCTTGATGATGAACAACATTATGAGCTTTATCGGTACGCTAAGGAAAAACAGCTTGATTTTGTTGAAACTCTTTGTGCAAAAGGTTGTTTATCGCTATTGAAATATTTTTCACCTGACCGATTAAAAGTTGCCTCACGAGATTTGACAAATCTACCTCTTTTACATGCTCTTGGTGAAACTAAAATCCCTATTATCCTTTCTACGGGAATGACCGGGGAAGAAGAACTTGAACAAGCCATAGATGTAATAACCAGATATCATTCAAATATTACCGTTTTACATTGTTTATCACAATACCCTGCTGATTATATAAATATCAACCTTAATACTATTCTGTTTTTAAAGACGAAATACCCTGATTATAAGATTGGATATTCCGATCATTCAATCGGGATATTAATGCCTGTAGTCGCTGTAGCTCTTGGCGCAGAGGTAATTGAGAAACATATTACATTAGACAGGGAAATGAAAGGGACAGATCATAAGGGGTCACTAAGTCCTGATGGAATTTTCAGGATGATAAGAGATGTTCGTAACCTTGAATTGGCAATGGGTGAAAAGAAAATCTTCATAAGCGATACGGTGATTAATACTAAGAAAAAACTTGAACGTTCAATTGCAACGAATAAATCAATTAAATCAGACTATATAATCACAGAAACTGATATTCATCTGCTTAGCCCCGGTGATGGATTTAAGTGGACACAAAGAGATAAGGTTATCGTACATAAAACAAAGGTTTCTATTAATAAAGATGAAATTATTTATCCATATATGATTAAGCAATAATTATGAAAATAAAATTAGTATTAACAGATATTGATGGTGTCTGGACTGATGGTGGTATGTATTATGATGAAACCGGAAATGAATTGAAAAAATTTAATACATCCGATAGTGCAGGCATAGTTTTTTTAAAATTACTGAATATTCCTGTTGGGATTGTTACCGGTGAGACGACGAAATGCATTGAACGCAGGGCAAAAAAACTTGGAGTAGATTATATTTATATGGGAGTAAAGAACAAACTGAAAATTGCGAAAAAAATTTGTAATAAAGTAGGAATAAATCTCAAGCAGGTGGCTTATATCGGAGACGATTTAAATGATATTATTTTGTTGAAAGAAGTTGGTATCTCAGCGGTTCCTGCTAATGCCCCGGAATATGTCCGGAAATATGCACATTTCTGTCTAAAAAAGAAAGGCGGAGAAGGGGCCTTCCGCGAATTTATTGAAATTATTTTGAAAAAAAATAATCTATTCGATAAAGTAATTGAAAAATACTTAAAAAAATTTTAGTAGTGCTTGACTTTTATTTGTGAGTTTTTATACAGAAGCTTCAGTGGGATACTAGCTCGAGATGATAGAAAAACTAAAGGAAATAGAGGATAATTTTGCTGTTGAAACAATAGAATGTAAAGGTTTCAAGGTGTGGCCGGTCTTACGAGTTTATATCGGTTTTAAGCTATTTCACCATAAAGAGCAAGTAAAACTAAAAGTCACCGTACTTAAGAGTTTTATTCGTTCACTTTTTTATGGTTTTCATAATTTATTCCGCAAATATCAATACATTTCCTTTTCCGATTCTATGGAGAGAAAGAATATCAATGGTATGTTCTTTGATAAAAGCATGGATTATCTTATTGCAAGGACCGAAAAAACTTTATTATTTGAATTACCTTTGCCAAGGCATTACAAAAGAAGGCAAGTGCCCACACAATATATCATTTCAAAGTCATTTCTGTTGTTCTTTACTTATATATTCTCAAACCTTATTCATTTAGGACAAATTAAAAATGAAAATATTATTAAACTAATACTTGAAAAGGAAGGTATCCAAATTAATTATAAAGGGTTGATAAAAAGACTAATAGCAGAATATACTATTATGAAAATTTTGATCCGGATTTACAAGCCCAAAGCTGTATTTATCCAATGCCCTTATACAAATATTGGTATCGTAAAAGCATTAAGGGATAAAGGTGTTAATGTGATTGAAATACAACACGGAGTTATAAGTCTTACGCATACAGCGTACAACATTTTTAAATACGTTGATAATACATGTTATCCGAGTTTTTTACTGACATTTGGAAATATTGAAAAAAAAGTGTTTTATTTCAATAACTATTATATTGACCCCAATAATATACTACCTGTTGGAAATTTTTACATTGATTATATATCCAATGAATATAAAGGTGATGTACGCTTCAGAGAAATTGCACGAAAATATAAAATTGTTGTTGCGGTCACATCTCAGGTAATTATTGAAGAAGAGCTTATAGCATTCTTAATAAGAGCTGCTCAAATGCAATCCGATATTTTATATTTATATATACCTAGATATATAGAAACGGATTATTCTGAATATTTTTTCCCGGATAATATTAAGATATTTAACTGGTTGAACTGCTATGAAATAATTGTTCAGTCCGATTTTCATTCAACAGTATTTTCAACTTGTGCATTAGAGGCGCCATCGCTTGGGGTGCAAAATATTTTTATCAACCTTCACAATCTGTCAAAGAAATACTATATGAATATCTTAAATGACCATAATATTAGCAGGTATTGTTCTACCGCCGAAGAGTATGTGAATACAATATTACATTTTGTAAAGAAACCTGGAGAAATAGTTAAACAGACAAATTCCGATGTGATATTATCCAATTATAAAGAGAATATTAATAATATTATTCATAAGATAATCGCTTGAATTGAAACAAATCATTAAATCCGAATTATTTAAAACACTAAGCATTTATACAATCGCTAATTTCATTAATGCTTCTATTCCATTTTTTATTCTTCCATTTTTAACTAAATATCTTCCTCCTTCTGATTATGGACTTATTACGATTTTTCAGATTTTCACATTCATTACACTGACAATTGTCGGGCTTAATAGTACGGCTGCATTGAATAGAAGGTATTTCGACAAGGAACAATACAATATTCCTGTTTATATTACAAATTCCATTTATATATTAATTATCACAGCTATAATCACAATATTATTGTTCTTGTTTTTTGGCGGTTTGTTGAACAAATATACGCAATTCCCAGAGCAGTGGCTATGGGCTGTTGTCGTGTTCTGTTTTTGTCATAATCTGTCTGAAATAATACTAACATTGTGGCGTGTACAATTTAAGGCGTTGCATTATGCTTTGTTCAGAATAGCAAGAACAATATTTGATATCGGCATTACCATTACGGTTATTCTTTTTTTCAACAATACATGGCAAGGAAGAATTGAAGGACAGATAATAAGCATATGTTTATTTGCTGCTATCGCAGCGTTTTTTTTAATCAAGGAAAAATGGATTAGTATTGCATATAATTCAGAATACATAAAGGATTTATTGAGATATGGCCTGCCGCTGGTACCTCATGTAATTTGTGGTGTATTACTGTCTATGAATGACAAAATTTTTATAACCAACATTTTCGGTTTATCAGTAACAGGATTATATTCGACCGGATATCAGGTTGGAGCGGTAATTGCACTAGTCCAGAACTCCTTCAATCAGGCATGGGTGCCATGGTTTTTCGAAAAACTCAAGAAGGATGATTCAAATATTAAATATCAGATTGTAAAATATACTTATTTATATAATATTGCTATGGTTATCTTAGTAATACTCGTTACTGCTGCAACCCCGGCAATATTTAAATTTTTCATTAATGAAAACTATCATTCTGCACAACAGTTTGTTTTTTGGATTGCATTAGGTTTCGGATTTAACGGAATGTATATGATGATTGTGAATTATCTGTTTTATCTCGGAAAAACAATTACCATTTCACTTACTACAATAATTGTAGTTGTTGTCAACATAGTGTTAAACTACTCTTTTATTAAATATAATGGAATTATAGGAGCAGCCCAGGCTACAGCGATTACTTATTTTTTTAATTATATTCTGGTATGGATTGTGAGTGCAAGATATTACAAAATGCCATGGTTCTTTTTTTTCAGGTTAGCGAATTCAAAGAAATGATAAATATTTTATTTTTTTATTATTATAAAATTAGTTGGGTGATAGGTAAATTTATAATTATATGTTAGGTTTTCTTATTTATTTACCAACTTTGATTTACATCCCGCATGAGGTTTTCCTTCTGGCTATTTTATATTTCTTTTTCAGAGGGAATATTTATTTCAGCAGAAAAATTAAAATAGATCTTGTATTAATAATTGCAATTATAGTATTATGTATTATTAACAGGATAATTTTTCACGATAAAATCAAGACTCTGTCCGATTACATTCCATATCAATTGCTGATTCTGGTAACCTATTTTATTGCAATTAAGCTGAAAACCAGCGATCTTAAAATTTTGATTTATTTCATTGTCATAGAATGCCTGTTTGTATTTATCGAGTATTTTTCAAATATTAATACAATATTTTATGGCTTTGAAAAATTTGAAAAGTTCGATTCCGGCGCTCTTCTATATTTTAAAAGACCTTTCGGATTAAGCGATACTTCCAGTATTATTGCTGAAAAAGCTTTAATTGGCTTACTTCTTATTGAATATCTAAAATTAAACACGTTACGATATATTATTTTCAGATTTGTTTTTATTTTAACTGGCTTCTTGTGCTTTAACAGAAGTGTCATGATAATTATCGGACTTTACTATATATATATCATTTTATGGCAAGTATTCCTATTTATCAGAGAACTGTTTAAAAACAGAATACAGTTTTCTACTTTGTTCTTTATTTTTATTATATTTATTGTAGTTTCTATGATTACACTTATGTTGGTAATATTCCATGAAATGTTAATAGAACAATTTACCAGAAAACTAAATAAGTTCGATTTATCAGGGAGAGAGATTGTTTTCCCTCAATTCTTCAGCTTTATCAAAGAACATTTTTTATTTGGGAACGGTTCATATAAATATATAGTTCCATATATAGGCAAAATGGCACATGCGCATAATTCTTTTTTACAGATACTTGCTGACCATGGTATTGTAATTTCACTGTTATATATTTTTATAATAATTAGAAAACTTAATAAGCATAATATTGTTTTTGTCGTTTTAATTTTTATTTATAGTATAGCCAATTATGCAATTTTTTGGGGGATTTCGTTGATGGATATTATCCTGTTTATTATTATATTTAATAAAAACATTTACTGTAAAATACAACAAAATGATATTAATTATTCCTTGATTTATGAAAATGTTTATAGATGAATTAAATATTGACAGATCTGATTTAAATTCTTATCCTGGTATATTTTCGCAGGAAGGTTCGTTATTCAATTCACCTGAGTGGATTTCATTATTTGATGATAACTTAAAACTATATGGAATTTTTAATGATGATAAATCTCTTATAGGGGGGTTTTATTTATTTGTCACCCGAATTGCAGGCTTAAGATATTATAAAAGTCCGCCTTTTACACCTCACGTCGGGCTTTTTTTTAAAAATAATGCTGTGAATACGGCAAATCGTCATTCTTATATCAAACGAACTATTACACTTGTGGCTGAATTTATATCCAATTTACCATATACTGTAGTTTCTTTGCCATTTCCAAATGACTATATTGATTTTCAACCATTTTACTGGATGAAATTTAAGGTCATCCCTAATTATACTTATATTATTAATCTCAATAAACCTTATGAAGATATTAGTAAAAATATGTCGCCACAACGCCGGAATGATTTGACCAAAGCAAACAAAGATAATATTATAACTTTAAAAATTGATGATATGAGTGTAGTAAAGGAATTGGTTCTGAAGACAATGAATAGAAATAATATCACTTATAATTTACATATACTTGATAAAATTCTTTTTTCTTTTACAAAATACGGGAACAGCTTCGCATTTGTTTCATACATTTCCAATATACCGATTGCAACTTCATTTTGTGTCTATGATAAAAATACTGCATATTATTTATTAGGTGGTATTGATTTTGTAAACAAACATCAGGGTGCAGGAGCGGCTGCGGTATTCAGCACTATTCAATTCTCAAGGAATCTAAATCTGAAATATTATAATTTTGAAGGATCAATGATTCCCTCTGTTGAAAATTTTTTTAGAAACTTCGGCGGTGAAATGACTCCTTATTTCCGTATTAACAAAGCTATATTACCTGTAGAATTCATTCTTAAATTATTTAAAAGAAATATGTTTTAATGAAAGCAATCATTACTCACGATGTTGATCATATAACCGTGAAGGAACATTGGAAAGATTTGTTTTTACCTAAATTTATTATCAGAAATTCTATAGAATTTTGTATCCGGAGTATTTCAATTAAAGAATATATTCATAGATGGGTAGATATTTTTAATAATAAATGGCAAAATATTGAAGAAATCATAAAATTCAATAAGACACATAGAGTTCCTGCAACTTTTTTTATTGCCGTTAATAATGACCTTGGATTGTCATATTCCCTTAAACAAGCTGAGAAATGGATAAATATCATAAAAAATGAAGGGTTTGATGTTGGAGTGCATGGAATTAAATTTAATAATTTTGAAGAAATGAAAAATGAATATAATCTATTCCACCAAATATCCGGATTAAGTAATTTTGGAATACGACAGCATTATTTACGCTCTGTGCAAAGCACTTTATTAAATATGGAAAAAATAGGTTATATCTTTGATTCTACAATTTATTCCTGTCAAAATCCATATAAATTCGGAAACCTGTATGAATTTCCGATTCAAATTATGGATAGTTATGAAATACTGGGTCATGCGAAATGGCAAAATTCAAATCTTGATAAAATTAAAGAGAATACATTAAAGAGAATCAATGAGGTACGCCAGAAAAAAATCAGCTATATTGTAATATTATTTCATGATTTTTATTTTTCTGAAAGTTTTATTTCATGGAAAGAATGGTATATTTCGATAATTCAATTTCTGATTGAAAATGGTATAGAATTAACTGATTTCAGGAAAGCAATATGTGAGATAAATCAAACGAATTTAAGTTGATTCCTGATAATATTTTTTTGTTTTTTGATGCAATTCTATAAAACATGAAGAAAAAAAACCAAGTAAAAAACTCGAAAGAATAATTATTAAAATAAATAATATCCCTTTATTTGATGGATTTGACGGAATAATAAAATCACTAATTATATTTATTCCCTTTAATAATTGCGCTTCATTTTGCAGGTTAATTTTTTTTTCAATCAATTGAACTTTGTCATTACCTATTAAATAAAAAAATTCACTTCTATTATTCTTAAAAGCAAGGCGTTGTAAACTGTCAATTTTACTTAATTCATTGTCTATTTGTACAATATTCGAGTTAATAATATTTTTCTCCGATTCAATTTTTTCTTTAATGTAACTATTATTGTTAATGTAATAAATAATTAGTTCTCTTACAAAAGGAATATTATTTTTATTATAAATCTTGACTTCTATTTCAAAATAATTATTTAGAAAAACGGATTTTGTCTCATCGGCATTAATAACCCTCGCTTTTATACCCCTGATTTGTAAAAACATCAGGCTATCCTCGCTGTTATGAGATATAGGCTTCTTTTGTTTAATTTGCTTATCTAACGATTCTACCAGAGGTACTATTATTTTATTCGATAAAACATTGGAGCAGCAAACCATGGATGAAGTGTAATAAGACGGGACAAAGAAATAATTATATAAAGAAATTAAAATGCCTATTATAACAAATAAGAAAATTAGAATTATTCTTTTTCTTATCAGATAATAAATTTTTATATATAGCTCGAATAAATCTATTTCTCTGTCGTGTGAACCTCGCATAAAGTTTTATTTTGAATTATTATGCAAAGTAAATAAAATAAATATAATTATTTATAATTGACAAGAAAATTTATTTTTGTGTCCGGATTTATTATACTCAATGAGGTGCATCCCGTAAATCTTATATATGCAAAGATATAATACTATTATTAGTAAATTAAGTTATTGTTCATTGCTATTCGTAGTCATTTTACTTCCATTATTCAGAAAGCTTGTTCCATATTCGATCGGATTATGGGTAATATTTTGGCTATTAGAAGGAAGATTTAAAGAGCGTTTTGCCTTAATAAAGAACAAGTTTTTATTCTGGCTGATGATCGGCTTTTATTTATTACATGCAATAGGCCTATTATATTCAGATAATTTAAATAGTGGATTATTTGACCTAGAGGTAAAATTCAGTCTTTTATTGATGCCTGTATTATTTGCAGGTACAATGTTGTCAATAGAAAAATTTAACGGTATTCTGCTTACTTTCGTATTAGGAAATATAGTTTCATTACTGATTTGTTCATCCGGAATCGTTATAAATCTTATTATATGTCCAAAAACAGATATTTTATACCAGTCATTTTCCATCTTGCTTCACCCTTCCTATTTTTCAATGTATATTATCATGGCAATAGTCATTCTCTTATATTTTCTTCAAAATAAAATATATACTAAAAATACGATTGTTTTTTATTCTTTTATAATTCTTATTATAGGTTTTGTATTTTCACTATACATGATATCTTCTAAAGCTGGTATTATTACGGGATTTATCGTATTGGCAATAATATTTATTTTTAATATTTTTAAATTCAAATATACCTAAGAATTGCAGTAATTGTATTATTATTTGGGCTATTATTTATTGCAATAAAATACAATTACCGTTTTCAGCAGGCGGCCAGGATTATTAATACAAAAGTAGCTAAAATAGAAAACTCGGGGGAAAGCACTTCTGTTAGATTGTCATTACTTAATGCCGCTTTCGAAGTTTTTATTTCTCATCCATATATTGGAGTAGGAACGGGCGATATCAAGGAACACCTGATAGAGAAATATAAAGAAAAAAAAATGGAAACATCTGTAATGCACAAATATAATGTGCACAACCAGTTTTTAGAAACAGCGGTAGGACAAGGAATTATTGGATTTATATTACTATGGGTATTATTACTATTACCCTTTTATAACAGCATAGTTAAAAATGATGTTTTATCATTGTTTTTTTTTTTTATTTTTATTATTAATTTTATGTTTGAATCAATGCTTAATACCCAGGCAGGTGTTATCTTTTTTTTATTTTTTTATTGTCTTTTTACATTTTGTAACCTGAAGAATATCCATAATGGCTTATAAAACAGTTACAGTAATAATTCCTTGTCGAAATGAGGTAAAATATATTTCTGCCTGTCTTGATTCATTAATTAATAACCAATACCCTAAAAATTTCCTTGAAATATTAGTTATTAACGGAATAAGCTCTGACAAAACAGATGAAATTGTTAAAAAATATCATGAAACATATCCATTTATCAAATTACTGCATAATCCTCATAAAATTACACCAGCAGCATTTAACATTGGAATAAAAAATGCAACCGGTGAATTAATCATGATTGCAAGTGCACATGCAACCTATTCCCATGATTATATAAATATCCTTGTTACAAAAATGCAATTGTTTGATGTAGATATGATTGGAGGATTATTAAAATCAGATGTATTATCTAAAAACAGTAAATCATTATCTATTGCATCGGTATTGTCCCATAAATTCGGTGTAGGAAATGCATTTTTTAGAATCGGAATAAATAAGCCAACATTTGTTGATACAGTCAGCTATGGAATATGTAAGAAAAATCTTTTCACTCAAGTTGGTTATTACAACGAAAAACTGATTAGAAACCAGGATATGGAGTTTTCGAAACGATTGCTCCAGAAAAATAAAAAAGTGCTTCTTATTCCAGATGTATATAGTACTTATTATGTGCGTGAAACATATAACCAACTTTCAAAGAATTGTTACCAAAATGGGAAATGGATATTCCCTACCATTTATTATTCTAAGCGGCTAAGCTCTTTAAGTCTCAGGCATTTTATTCCTTTGATATTTATGCTTTCATTAATCATTCCCCTTATTTTTTCCATTTTATATTTCCCTCTGGCTTTTGTTAGTTTGTTGTCAGCAATATTGTATTTATTATCTGTATCAATTATTTCATTTCGCATTATTAAAAAAGGAACTGGCTTTTTTTATATTTTCTGGGCTTTTATAACTTTACATTTTTCGTATGGCATAGGTTCCCTCGTCGGTTTTGTTAAAATTATTTTTCTAATAACCGGTTTAACAAAAGAAAAATGAATTACTTTATAAAATTTTGTTTTGACCGTATTTTCGCATTTATCGGTTTGTTATTATTATCCCCCCTTTTTCTTTTTATTGCAATTGCAATTATTTGTCAATCAAAGAGGCCTGTGTTATTTAAACAAAAACGGGTTGGGAGGTTCGGAAAAGTTTTTACAATTTACAAATTCAGGACCATGACAATAAACCCCGGATTTAATACCATTTCAGTTAAAGGCGACCCGAGAATTACTAAAATTGG
>JACQWN010000370.1 GCA_016209245.1 Bacteroidia bacterium | reverse complement strand
TACCTTGTCAGTTCAATAAGCTTTGAAGGGGTTGGCGATAAGATATTTGAGAATGAAGAAACATTCAGTCCGAAAGTGTTAAAAATTATTGCTGACGGTTTTGGGCCAAGTAAAGAAACTGTAAAAGACTATTTATATAATGTATGTAAAACTATTTCGGGATTAGATACTTTGTCAGAAGAAATAACAAAATTTTGTATTCTGTATAACAGCAAACTAGTCTTATTGATTGACGAAGTTGACAAAAGCAGCAACAACCAGTTATTTCTGAGTTTTCTCGGGATGTTACGGAATAAATATCTGCAAAGAAATGCGGGTAAAGACCACACATTTCACAGTGTAATTCTTGCAGGTGTGCATGATGTGAAAACATTAAAGCTTAAAATACGCCCCGATGCAGAACAGAAATATAACAGCCCCTGGAATATAGCTACTGAATTTAAAGTGGATATGAGTTTCAATCCGCAGGAAATATCCACTATGCTTGACGATTATATCAGGGATAAAAAAGTTGAAATGGACATTGCAAAAATCAGCGAACGCATTTATCACTACACAGGCGGATATCCTTTTTTAGTGAGCCGGATATGCAAAGAAACAGACGAGGTTATACTTCCCGGGAAAAAAGAGAATAAATGGACTGCCGGAGATATTGATTCCGCTGCCAAGGAAATCATATTGGAAAGAAATACCAACTTCGAGAGCCTTATCAAACACCTCGAGGAAAACAGGACGCTTTACAGGTATGTGGGAAATTTAATACTTGGCAATAAAAATTATTCATACAATGCATTGAATTTGACAATTAACCTTGGTGAGATTCATGGTATTTTTAAAAATCTAAATCACAAAATTGCTATTTCAAATAAAATTTATGAAGAGGTATTGACAAATTATATCACCAGTAAGATTGAAGGAACGGATGATATTACCAATGACGTCGTACAAAGCAGCTACATCAAGCCCGATGGAAGGCTGAACATCGAAAAAGTATTGCTTAAATTCCAGGAAGTCATTAAAGAAAAATATTCAAAAAGCGATTTGCTGAAAAGTCCGGAATTTCTTGAAAACGATCTGCGTTTATTGTTCCTTGTATTCCTGAAACCTGTTATCAACGGCATAGGATTTTCATTTAAAGAAGTGGAAACAAGCGAAGAAAAACGCCTCGATATTGTAATCATCTTCAGGGACGAAAAATTTGTTGTCGAGCTGAAACTTTGGCGCGGCGGTGAATATCACTGGCAGGGAATAAAACGGCTTAAAGATTACATGCTGTGCCAAGGAGTGAAAAAGGGCTACATGCTTATTATGGATAAAACCCGCAGCAAAGAATTTGCGTTTTATGAAGAAGATGAAATAACCATGGTTTGGGTTTAATCAATTAACAATGAACCTTCTGAATAACGATATAATATTTTTAATCATAATCGCAGTAACGGTTCTTTTTTTTATTTTCTATCAGAAAACATTTATAAAAAGAAGATTCAAAAAAGCTGCTGTAAAGATGGCAGCGGAATATCAGGTCATCGAAAACACTAAAAAAGAGTTAGAAACAGTGCGGAATGCTCTTTCAAAAGAAAAAGAGAATTTGAATGTTGAAAAAAAGAAAGGTGAAGAAAAAAACCGGAAAACCTGGCAAATGAGCGAAGCTATTTACAAAGAAAAAGCAATTATCGCCTCAGAAAATGAAAAACTGCTGAAAGAAAAAGAGAAACTGCTGAAAGAAAAAGAAAATCTGGAAAATGAAAAGAAGAAATTTGAAGTAAAAAACAAAAAATTATGGAGTCAAAGCATTGCGATATTTAAAGAAAAAGACAAGATTGAGGCATTAAAGAAAGATATCGAAGAAAAGCATCATAACGTTACTGAGAGCATCCGTTATGCTAAACGAATCCAGGAAGCGATTCTGCCTCCTTCAGAATTGATGAAGAATTTATTGCCCGATTCCTTTGTGCTTTATAAACCAAAAGATATTGTCAGCGGGGATTTTTACTGGATTGAAACCTCTCGTGTAAAAAAACCTGAAAGCGGAAAAGAAAAAGAAATAGTATTGTTTTCTGTTGTTGACTGCACAGGTCATGGAGTACCCGGCGCTTTTATGAGCATCTTTGGATATAACTTGCTCAACCAGGCAATAGATGAGCACAATCTCACAAAACCATCTGAAATTCTTGATTTCTTAAGCCACGGTGTGATGAAAAAATTACGATTGCATAGCGAAGAAATTATTGTTACAGACGGTATGGATCTGATGTTGTGTGCATATCACAGAGATGAAATGAAGCTGGAATATGCGGGTGTTCACAATCCGCTTTACCTGGTCAGAGGAGAAGAACTAATCCCGTTTAAAGCAGACCAGCATGCAATTGGAGATCCTTATGAAGATGAATTTACCGGGTATTCAAACTATGAAATTGATTTACAAAAGGGAGATATTATTTATATTTTTTCAGATGGGTATTGCGATCAGTTCGGAGGTCCGCAGAGACGCAAATTTATGAGTAAAAATTTAAGAGATACCCTGCTTGGCCTAAAAGGTCTTACTATGGAAAGCCAGAAAGCAAAACTTGACCTTATACTCAATGATTGGAAGGGAGAAATTGAACAAGTTGACGATATTACCATAATGGGAATTAAAATCTGATTACAATGGAAAAACATATCCTTATTGACTTTTCAGGTAAATTTCAATTTGAGACCATTGAATTTCTTCTTGGACAGGCAAAAGAAAAACTCAGTATCCTTGAGATTAAAATCGGGTTGCGAAAAAAAATTGTTAACATTTTGATTGAATGCTTGGAAAACATTTATAAATATACTAAGTTTGGCATCGAAGGAGACTATTCAAATATTAATTTTTTTTCAAAAATATCTCTCGAAAAAACGAACGACAGCTTCATTATAAAAGCAGGCAATACAATTTTGAACTCAGATATTGAAAAATTAAAAAATAAAATTGAAAAGGTCAATGCGCTCAACAGGGAAGGTTTGCAAAAGTTTTACCAAGAAATAATTAATGACGGAAAAATTTCTGATAAAGGTAGCGCGGGACTTGGTATTATTGATATTGCAATGAAATCCGGGAAACCAATAGTATTTAATTTTACTCCGAAAAATGAAAAGAATTCTTTCTATGAAATAAAAATTGAAATCAGTGAAAATATTAATTAAAAACTATTATGGAACAACTGTTATGTGAAGCATCAGCCGATACGCCCAAAGTCCTTTTTGATCCGGCGAATAAGATTTTTGAAATTTCCGGGGAATCACGACCCGAAAATGTGAAGGTTTTTTATGAACCCGTTTTGGTCTGGCTCGACAATTACCTGGCTGAATTAAAAGCCCAGGGGAAAAAGGAAGCCTTCGTTTTAAAGATGTACCTTGAATACTTCAATTCCTCATCGGCAAAATATTTTTTATATATAGCGAAAAAAATATTCGAGTTTGTGTCTTGTGGAATTCCTGTTACCATTGAATGGTGTTACATTGAAGATGATGAAGACATGAAGGAAACAGGCATGGAAATGGAAAAAATGTCAAAGGTGCAGTTTAAATATACGGTTATTTTATAGTTTTTTTCAGCCGGATATTCCCAAAAAAGTCAAGCGATTTTTTAAGAAAATCAAAATACAGGACAAGATCAAGTACAAAAGAGGAAAACCGAATAAATACGATATTAAACCAATAGGTATCTATTTTAGCTCCGAAAAAATATTTCACTGAAGAATATAATTTAGCCCTTCCATTTTTGCTTTCAGGAATTTCATAAACCGGATCTTTCATACGGATTAGCCGGTTGTTGTATTCTATTAAATTCTGTATTTCAAACCTGTTTAATACGACATCGGCGAGGTTGTTATTATAAAAGTCCTGCTTCAGCTTATAAACCGCATCATCACTGCCGTATTTTTTTACAAGGTCGCTATAAATATTATCCTTCAGCTTATTTGCAGCGCTGCACTTCGCCCCGAACGATTTTTGAATTCCGGATAAATAATTTCTTATTATAGCCACATCTGCCGGTTTAAAGACACCGGCTTTTAATATGCTAGGTTTTGCAAAGGGCTGTGAAGATAATTTCTCAAGTTGCGTGATTTCGTTAGTCAGTAAATTAAAATCATTATGAGAAGCCGTAATTGTTTTATTGATTGAAATATCCCGAGCAACAATGTCAAGCCGTTTTTCAAGCTCGGGAATATAAAAATTGGAAACATATCCGTAATTACTTATTTCGCGGTCTATCTCAAAGAAATTTTGCTGGTATTTATTGTCTTTGAACTGTTCTACAGCCAGCGCTTCAAAAGCCCAACGTGAAGTCATCAGGTCGCCGATTACAGGCACATGCTCATAAGAGCTTAGGGAATTA
>JACQWN010000369.1 GCA_016209245.1 Bacteroidia bacterium | reverse complement strand
TGAAAAAATAATTGCAACCTTTAGATATGTTTTTACGTCTATAAGAAAAGTTCTCCATAGTTCATTGATATTTAACAAATTTTTTTGTGCTTCTTTTCTTGTTGTATGTGGGTTAATAATAACCTTATTGAGGCAGAGACCGGCAGATTTTCTATCTGGCAAGCATACCTTCTCCCAAAAACTCCATCACCGGTTTCCTGCCTCATTTTTTTTTCTCCGAAATTTATTAAACTTTTCCAAAGTTTTAACTTTGGAAAAGTTCATTTAATTCTAAAACCATGAATCAGCAAAAATTTACTATAAACACAAGAATTAAAAGCTTTGTTTATGCTTTTAAAGGTATCGGCTGGATATTCAAAAATCAGCATAATTTGTGGATACATTTAGTATTGGCTTCTGTTGCCATTATTCTTGGATTTATTTTGCAGCTCAGCCCTGTTGAATGGGCTATTATTGTTATAGCTATCGGGTTCGTTCTTGTAGCCGAGATATTTAATACAGCCGTCGAAAGCTTGATCAATTTCGTTTCGCCTGAATATAATAAAATTGCCGGCATGATAAAAGATATTTCTGCGGCAGGGGTATTATTGGCTGCATTAACGGCGTTGATAACCGGTATAATCATTTTTATTAATAAATTTGTAAATATTTAGGTCAATGTTATTTCATAAGTATATTATCCCAACGAAGTACGAATTTATTATTCACCCCGCACATAAATTTTTTATTACAAATTTATTTTATCGTACGGTTTTTATGTGCGGGGCGGGCTTACGAATTACGAATTTACCAACCACGAACTCTTTCGTAATTCGTAAATTCGTATTTTTTTTCTTACTTCGGTGGAATAATAAAGTTTATACCTAAATAGTTACATAAATTTTTCTAAAAAAGATTAAATATTATTTTAAGTAAAGAATGAGGGTTAAAACATTACTTTGGGTAACATTGACATTAATCATGTTAGTTGGCATAGGTATTGTTGCAGGGCGTTCAAATATTCAACGGTTCGGATATTTTATTTTTTCATTTGCAGTATGGGATATATTTTATTATATATTTCTGAAAGCTATACTAAACTGGCCTGAATCGCTCCTTACATGGGATATTCTTTTCCTTATCCCTGTCATTTGGGTAGGTCCGGTTCTGGCTCCTGTCATTTGCTCCCTTACAATGATTTGTTTTACATTGTTGATTATATATTTTGACGAAAAAACCGGAAATGCCTGTATAAATCCGATACAATGGATATTATTGCTCACCGGAAGCTTTATTATAATTATATCTTTTGTCGCCGATTATATCCAATTCATGCTTGCTCATTTTTCACAGTTCGACACCGCTCACTACAAGTTTTTTGAATTATTTAATTTTACACAAATTGAATCGCTTATGAAATATTCAGAGCAATATGTTCCACAATGTTTTCCGTGGTGGCTCTTTCTGACAGGCGAGTTAATTATTATTATATCGGTTATTTTATTTTATATTAATATGAAAAAAATCGTTTCTGTTCATGTGACTTGGAGTCACTCCGTCAGTAATGAAAAAAATTAATGTTTAACAATTAAATCTTTACAACTATGGAAACAAGTGACAAAAAAGAAAAAAACTTTCTGCATTCAATTACATTCAAAATTTTAATCGTAGTTCCTTTGATTTTTTTCCTGATGATTCCTCAGTTGATGCTGATGAATCTTGTATCTGAACGCGAATACAGGAACGCTGATGTAATTCAGGAAATTTATCAAAAATGGGGTAATGAACAGATTATTAACGGGCCTGTGCTTGTAATTCCGTTTAAGGAAAAAGAAAGCATGCTTGAAAAGAGACCAATGTCACTGTCACATCCGATTGGAATAATCCAAGCTTTGACGGCGCATTTTTGCCCGATAAGCGTGAAATAACCCCAAGCGGTTTCACTGCGACATGGAATGTGCTTGCCGTCAACCGCAATTTTCCACAGGAATGGACAGATAAACAAAATATATATCCCGATTATTCCGATTTCGGTATAAGCTTGCTTATTCCTGTTGACCATTATCAACTCTCGACACGTTCGGTCAAATATGCTATTATGTTTATCGCCTTGACCTTTGCAATATATCTTTTTATTGAAGCAATTGCCAAAAAACGCATCCATGTCATTCAATATGTTCTTGTAGGGCTGGCATTGCTTATTTTCTACAGCTTATTGCTTTCGCTTTCCGAACATCTCGGATTTAATATGGCTTATCTGATATCGGCGGTTGCAATAATAGGTATGATAACTGCTTATTCGCACGGCTCATTTAAAAATATCAGATTAACAGCTCTGCTGACGGCAATATTAGCGATATTATATATTTTCCTGTTTACTATCTTACAATTACAGGATTTTTCACTCCTGCTTGGAAGCATCGGGCTGTTCATAGTACTGGCTATTTTTATGGCGCTGACGCAGATTGTTATGATTTTCACGGATTTAATCATAATTAATCATAAGTATCAGCGTTATCTGCGTTCTATTTTTATGACTTTACAGACAGACACTATTTAAGGAAGTCAATCAGTTTCTTTATCGCCTGCCCACGATGACTGATTTTGTTCTTTTCATGGAGCGTCATTTGAGCGAATGTTTTTTCGTAACCTTGGGGCTGAAAAATCGGGTCATAGCCAAAACCATAACTGCCCCGTTTTTTATGAAGAATTGTTCCCATGATAATTCCTGTAAAATTATAATGTTGGGATTCATAAATCAGATGAATTACGGTCTTAAACAGTGCCGCACGATTTTTTACTCCATCCATTTCTTTTAAGACTTTTTGAATATTCGCTTCAAAACTTATATTCTCACCTGCATATCTGGCGGAATATACTCCCGGTTTCCCGTTTAATGCTTCTATTTCAAGACCTGTATCATCGGCAAAGCAATTATAACCGTATCTTGAATATATAAACTCGGCTTTTTCCCTTGCATTCCCCTCAAGCGTGTCATGATTCTCAGGAATTTCTGCTGTACAACCAATTTCTTCAGCGCTTAATAAAAAATACCCGGCTCCAAGCAACTGTCGTATTTCCTCCAGCTTATACTTATTATTTGTAGCAAAAACTAGCTTTTTAAGCATAAAAAACACTTTTAGAAAATCACTTACTGGAGACTTACCCGTAAAAATGTTGCAATAATAATGAAATTGCAAACAACACACAGCTTAAATCTGGAAAAAATGAACACTCGTTGCCGTTTCTTTAAAAAATATTTATATTTTTGAAATCTTTATTCGTAACCGTTCACGGGGTTAAAAATATATTATTCATGTCGATTTGATTGATTACCAGATATTTAACAAATTCAATATTTGATTGATTACCAGATATTTAACAAATTCAATTAAAAAATAATTTGTGAAAATCTGTGTAATCTGTGGCTTAATTTTCTATTTTTCAATTTATATTTAGTTTATAATCAATCATTTAAATACCGTGAACGGTTACTATATTTCATTGTGATAAGGGAAATAAAAATTCCATTATCAGACGGCACGAGAATTTTCTGAAATTGAAATTCATTACGATTATTCACGGACGAGAAGATACTTATTGGGTTTCTTGCAAATACTTAAGCAAAAATTAATAATCCAGGATTTAAAATTCAAGCAAAAAATCATGTTTCTATGGCATAAATATATCCGAATACTAATTCCTTTCTTTTTATTCTTATGCTATATCAATATGGGAATTTTAATAACGCATGGCATTGAATATGCAATAATATTCAGCATTTTAACAACCTTTGGAATAATATCAGTTTTCCCCGGATTGAACAAATTTGTACCGATTAACTTATTCCGGATTAATGTACTTTGGTTGGAAGCGGTAGTAGGTAGTAGCAGCCCGACTACCAACTACCGCTACCAACTACCAACTCGTAATTGTTACTGAAATGAGCGCCTCTGGCGCCATGACTCTTTGCGTCATTTATCCCGTTCACAGTATAAATAGAGATTATTATGAAAAAAAAATAAAAAAAAATAGAATTTCTAGTAAGAATATTATTTCTTTGCAATAAATTAAATAGAGTCTGTCCATAAACATAGTTTATAGACAGACTCTAAATAATCAGGTTGAATAAATAAAAGATTATGGAAAAAGAAAATTTAACACTTAAAGAAAAGCTAAAGACTTTAGAAACCACAATCGGAAAGATTGAAAAAGACCATGGCAAAGGCACAATTATGCGATTAGGCGATAAAGCGATTGAAGAGGTGCCTGTGATTCGGTCAGGTTCTGTATCACTCGATATCGCTCTTGGAATAAACGGGTATCCACGAGGGAGAGTAATTGAAATATTCGGGCCTGAATCGTCGGGAAAAACGACTTTAGCATTGCATGCGATTGCCGAAGCGCAGAAGGAAGGAGGAATCGCAGCATTTATTGATGCCGAGCATGCTTTTGACAGGTTTTATGCCAAAAAGCTTGGCGTTGATATTGAGAATCTGTTGGTATCGCAGCCCGATAACGGAGAGCAAGCCCTTGAAATTACCGACCAGTTGATACGTTCCGGTGCTATTGACATTATTGTTGTAGATTCCGTAGCAGCATTAACTCCTAAGGCGGAAATCGAAGGAGAGATGGGTGATGCAGTAATGGGGCTTCAGGCAAGATTAATGTCGCAGGCATTAAGAAAGCTTACCGCCAGCATAAGTAAAACCAAAACCTGCTGTGTTTTTATCAATCAGCTCAGAGAAAAAATCGGAATTATGTTCGGCAATCCTGAAGTAACAACCGGCGGAAATGCATTAAAATTTTATTCAACTATCAGGGTTGATATCCGGAAAATAGGGCAAATAAAAGAAGGAGAAGAGGTGCATGGTAACCGGACAAAAGTTAAAATTGTAAAGAATAAGCTTGCTCCGCCGTTTAAAAAAGCTGAATTCGATATAATGTACGGGGAAGGAATTTCACGTACAGGCGAAATCATTGATATGGGCGTTGAAGCCGGGATTATTAAAAAAAGCGGTTCCTGGTTCAGCTATGGCGATACAAAGCTCGGACAGGGCAGGGAAGCTATCAGGCAATTACTAAAAGATAATCCCGAACTTACCGAAGAGCTTGAAAAGAAAATTGTCGAACATATTAAAACCGCTGCTGTCGTTTAAAACGAGCTATTATTTAAAAAAAATCGTTACTATTTAGGTTATTATTTTTTGTTGATTATCCCATCGAAGTACGAATTTTTTACGAATATACGAACTACGAATTTA
>JACQWN010000368.1 GCA_016209245.1 Bacteroidia bacterium | reverse complement strand
CATTTATAATAGAAGTTTCTTTTTTCAATATTGCCGTAAACATATTTATTAATTAGTGTCTATCCGTAATGTCCAAATTTGCCACGAATTTCACGAATTAAAACTAATTTTTTCGTGTAAATTCGTGGCTATTCTTTTTTTGTGGATTGACTTTACAGACAGACACTAATTACGTTAATTCTTCAACAACTTTTCTCAAACATTTAATAAAATACTTATTCTGTCGCTCCGTTCCTGTGCTTAATCTTAAACAATTATCCAAGCCATTTATATCTGAACGGTTTCTGATAATAACTCCTTTATCAACTAATTTTTTAAAAACCATACCGGCATTTTCAATTTTAAACAATATAAAATTTGAATCTGTCGGATAAACTTTAATAACTCCTTTAATTTTTTGGAGTTCATTAATAAGCCAATCACGTTGCAAGATTATTTCATCTGCATAAGGTCTTATTGTTTCTCTTTTTTCAATTGCATTTAATACGGCATTAGTATTTAATACGCTGATATTATATGGATATTTTATTTTCTGTAAATATTCAATAATTAATTTATCTGCGAATATATAACCCAGCCGTATGCCCGCCATGGCATAGACTTTTGAAAATGTACGCAGAACGACAAGATTATTATATTGTTTTAAATCATTGATTAGAGAGGGTTTTGGTGTAAATTCACAATATGCTTCATCAACAACAATGAGTGCATCAACCGCTTCCGTCAGTTCTAATATCGCCTCTCTGTCAATGACATTACCCGTAGGATTATTCGGTGAACATATAAAAATTATTTTTGTAAATGAGGAGATTTTTGACAAAACTTGTTTGTTATCAAGTTGAAAATCATTATTTAATGGAATTTCAATCACATTTATGTCATTAATTTTTGCAGCGACTTCATATACTCCGTAAGTAGGTGTGCAAATAATAATTTCATCTTTGCCGGGTTCACAAAAAATTCTGATTAATAAATCTATTAATTCATCGCTGCCGTTGCCTGCAGCGCAGTTTTCATAATCTAGGTTGTACAATGCTGAAATTTTCTGTCTTAATAAAGTATTGTTGCAATCCGGATATCTGTTAATTTCGGATTCTCCTCCGAAAATATTGTGTGGATTCTCGTTTGCATCCATTAAGATTCCTTGGGTAAAAAGGCTTCGGGCTGAAGAATAGGGCTTTATCGCCCAAATATTGGTTCGTATCAGTTTTTCAATATCAATCATTTAGTTAAAAATTTTTTCCGTATAGTAATTGAATTTTTATGAGCATCAAGCCCTTCTATTTGGGCGAATTTTTCAGCTGTTGTGCAAATTTTCTTAAAACCTGCTTGTGAAAGGTGCTGAAAAGTTATTTTTTTAAAAAAAGAATCAACCGAAACGCCTGAATACGATTTTGCATAACCTGATGTAGGCAATGTATGATTTGTCCCTGTGGCATAATCGCCAGCCGATTCAGGAGTATAATTACCCAAAAAGACGGAGCCGGCATTTTGAATTTTTTCTGTCCATTTCTGATAATTTTTAACCGTAAGTATTAAATGTTCAGGTGCATAATTATTAGAAAATTTTATCGCCTCATCAATTGAGCTTACACAAATTGCATATGAATCGGCTAACGAATTTTTTATTATTGATTTTCTGGTCAGCTTTCTTAACTGACTATTTAATGATTTTTTTACTTTTTCAATAACTGTCATGTTATCGGCTAATAATACAACCTGGCTATCGTTTCCATGTTCCGCCTGAGATAATAAATCTGCGGCAATAAATTCAGGGACAGCGGAATTATCGGCAATAATCAAGACTTCGGAAGGACCTGCGGGCATATCAATAGAAATATGTCCCTGCGATTGAAGTATAGTTTTCGCTTGTGTTATTCACATAATAATGCACAATAAGCGATATATTTATCAATTAGTCCGTCATTTATTGATTTAGGCGGGGTGCAAACGGTAATTTCTTTGCAACCTGCTATTTTAGCGGGAATTACCAACATCAGTAAAGTTGAAGGCAAAGGAGCGGTACCTCCGGGAATATATAAGCCGACTTTTTCAATCGGTCTTATCTCCCGCCAGCATGTTATGCCCGGCATGACAGCGATTTTCTTTTCCGGCACAAACTGGTTTTTATGAAAGCGAAAAATATTTTGGAATGCTGTTTGAATGGCTTTTTTTTCTGAGGCTTCGACCCCTTGGGCTAATTGTTTCAATTGTGAGCTATTAAGAAATAATTTGTTTAAGCTGACATTATCATAAAGTAATTCCAGCTCATATAATGCTTTATCGCCGCCTTGTTTAACTTTGTTAATAATATCAATTACACTATCATTAATTGAAGCATCGTTCAACGGATTTCTGTTAATCAGTTCAAAAATTTGTCTTTTAGTTAGTTCAGAATAGTTATAAATTTTTAGCATATATGAAATATTAACGTACTGCTCAACTTCTGTTTCTTAACCACTAAATGAATTTTTTACAAAATTAATAAAATGACTCAATTTTATATTGACTTTTTTGATTGAGCTTATAAAATATTGTAATTCAGCACAATAAAAAAATCTTTGAAAACATAGTTTACAAAATGAAATATAAGATATAAAATAGATAAAAGGCATGCCTGATTTGTTAAACAAAAACTAATAAATAAAATGTGTATGAAAACAAAAATTATCGGTTGGGTCATGTACCTGACTATTTTTTCAATTTGATTACAATTTCATTTTCCTCAAATTCTATAAGTGTAGAACAAAACAATTGGAGGAAAAATTATGTATGCCGATGTTTTGCTACAAAAGAATAAAATCAGAAAAGCCATACCGGTATATGAAAAATTGATATATTATTTTGACGGCAATGAAAAGCAATTAGAAACCCTTAGATTTCTTTATTATATGAAGAAAAAATACGAAAAGGCATTCTTTTGCTTTTATTTCTTGTATTACGATACTGACAACGAAGAATTTTTAAGAATTATGAATCAGATAAAACAAGAGGTGAAATTAAAATGATATTTTCTGTTTACGAATATTATTATTGACAATAGTATATTTAAAAAGGGACTTCTTTCAATCCGCAATACTTTTATTGAGAAACACATAGAAAATTTTAACTACGATGAATAATATTTATCACAAATTGAAGCAAAAATTAT
>JACQWN010000412.1 GCA_016209245.1 Bacteroidia bacterium | reverse complement strand
TACTTACTCCGCCATCAGTTCCGAACCAGAGGTTACCGGAGTTGTCCTGTAAGATTGACCATACAATATTATTCGATAAGCCTTGCTTTTCGGTAAAATGCGTAAAACATTTCCCATCGTATTTACTTACTCCGCCTCCTGTACCGAACCATAGATTCCCGCTTTTGTCTTGCAGCATGCAACGGATTACATCGTGTTTTAAGCCCTGCAGCTTGCTGAACGAGCTGAAGTTTTCAGGGTTATCGTCGCGTATGTAGGCGTCTTTGGCGAGCACCACTTCGGGAATACCTGCCCGCCGGACACTGAGCGGAGCCGAAGTGTCAATGGCGGGAACGGTTTTAGGGGGTTGGAGGGTGTCGCCGGTGGCGGGGTTTGTCTGACCCGCAAGGTCACCGTATTCGGAGTCACTGCCTCCTGAAATGGCAATGCCTTTGGTGAGATGACCTTGCGGGTCGGTTCGGCTGTGCGTCTGTACAATGTGTACGATATCAGGCTGGCCGGATGGAACAATTACAGGGACACCTGCTAGGTGGATATTGGTGTTGGTGGGTACTATTTTGGGTGTGCCGGCGGGGATTTTTTCAGGTAAGGGTATGCCATTTTCGCCAGGTGTTATTTTTGTCAAAGAATCTTGGTTTATCGTCTGACCCCTTCTGAAATGGCACTGCCTTTGGTGAGATGACCTTGCGGGTCGGTTAGCTTACGGCCATGAGACGCACGGCTGTGCGTCTGTACAAGGGTGTCATCGGGGGGAGATGCAGCATCATCTTTCTCCTGCTGTTGCGAACAACATGTTAAAATTAATACCAGGAATATCCAAAACCCCAACCCCTTAAAAAGGGGCGATAACTGCTTATTGCTATTTATATTAAACATCTTGTTGCAAAGATAGAAATTAAATCGTACTTTATTTTAAGTTTAGGTCTGTAAACCGCCGCAGACATTAATAACTTGTCCGCTAACATACGAAGCCATATCGGAGGCGAGAAATAAAGCGACATTCGCTACTTCTTCGGGTAATCCGCCTCGCTTAAGCGGTATTCTTTCAGTCCATAAATTTTTCATTTCTTCAGAAAGGTGCTGTGTCATTTCTGTGATAATAAAACCGGGTGCTATTGCATTACATCTGATATTTCTTGTGCCTAGTTCCTTGGCAACAGATTTGGTAAAACCAATAATTCCAGCTTTTGAAGCAGCATAATTTGCCTGACCGGCGTTGCCGCCAATTCCAACTATAGAACTGATATTGATAATGGACCCGGAACGTTGCCTGAGCATAGGCCTCTGCACAGCTTTTGTCAGATTAAATACCGATTTTAAATTGACGTTAATCACCGTATCCCATTGTTCTTCAGTCATGCGCAGGAGCAGATTATCTCTTGTAATTCCTGCATTATTAACAAGAATATCAATATTGTTAAACTCATTTAATACGTCATTGACAAGCTTTTCGGCGGCACTTAAACTAGCTGCATTTGAAGCATATCCTTTTACGGTCTGTAGGGACGAACGGCCGTTCGTCCCTACAGACCCGGCCATGGTTACTTTACTGGTGAGTTCCTGAACGAGTGATTGCATATTATCATCATCAATTAAATCGGAGAATGCAATAACGGCACCATGCTCAGCAAATTTTTTTGCGATTGCCCGTCCTATTCCCCGTGATGCGCCTGTAATGACGGCGACTTTTCCTTCTAATAACTGCATAATATTAATTGTAATTCATCTCCATGTCCTTCCGGAACCGTAACCGTTGATAGCTGTGTCCCGGAATAAAAGATACTGAAAGGTACTGATACTTAAAAATATTATCGGTTCAAAATTATTTTACTTTTGTGACCTGTTTATTTCTTTGATCCGGCTTTATCGCAACCGGCACAATATAACCGTACATATTCAATTGCCTTGATATGCCCTGCTTTTACAGCTCTATCAAAATAGTGACAGGCATTTTTTTCATCTTTTAATTTTAAAAGGCAAACTCCTTTATAAAAATTTGCATCAGGCGAATATGGATCCAAATCAAGTGCCATTGCAAAATCATGAAAGGCGGATGAATCATTTCCAATTTCAAGGTTTGTAATACCTCTTTCAATGAAATATTCCTTTTCAGATGAATCCAATAGAAGCACTTTATTAAATATTTCAATAGCATTGGAATATTCTTTCAAGGCTGCTAATGTCTTTGAATAATAATATAAAGCCGTTGTATCTGTATCGAAATATGTAATATATTTTGAGAAATCCTGTTTCGCCTCTGCATATTTCTTTGCGTTAAATTCACTAATAGCTTTTTGTTTTAGTATTTCAGGGATATGTGGGGCTATATTAAAAGCATTATTATAATCATCGGTTGCTTTAATGAATTTTTTCTGTTGTGAAAGGACATTTGCCCGAGCAAGATAATAATGATAATTTTCAGGTTCCAGATAAATTGCAGTTGAATAATCATTAACTGCATCGGCTAGATTTTTGAGCTCTTCAAAAACCTGACCACGCAAAAAATATAAGCCGGCATTTGAATTATTCTGATTGATTAAATCATTAAGAATAGAAACAGCTTGCTCGAACTCTTTTATCTTAATAAAATAAGATACCTCCCCTACCCTGTTTTCTTCATCAGATTGAGCATATATAAAAACCGGTAATATTAATAAGATAATGAATAATATTTTCTTGCTATTTAGCATAATTAATGTAACTTATCTTTGCTATCGCCATAAATATGAATAAATCCGGTAATTGTTCTTGGTTCTATGCCTGTAAGGCGGTATTCATATACATCACATATATAATAATAAATACCATTTGGAACGAATTTATGAGTATCAATATGTTTTCCATCCCAATTGATGTCGGGATTATCGGTCATAAAAACAAGCTGGCCCCACCTGTTAAATATTTTCATATCAATTTTCTCGACGAAATAATATTCACCCGGCTTGAAAATATCATTCATTCCATCGCCGTTAGGTGTGAAAACATTTGGCAGCTCATAATAAGAACATACATCAATGCACACGCTATTTGCGGGGCTTTCATTGCCAAACGAGTCAATCGCTGTAACCTGATAGCAACCGGCAATTGTTAATAAAGGATAGTGTGTATATGACGTTGTTTCAATATTTATGACAGTATCAATTACAACCGGTTGCTGATCAAGATAAGGTGAATACCAGATTCTGTATTTAACGGCATCGTCGCTGCAGAACATATTTGGGTTTGTCCAGTTAAGGAAATTTCTTCTTAAACTATCGCAATTTGTTGTGACATCTAACTCGGGAGAGCATGTGGGTACAGTATCAACGGGTGCAGTACAAATTTTTTGTGAAAAATTAATTAAAGGATAAATAATATTTTCGGTCATGTAACCACCTATGCTTTTTACATAATAACAATATTGCTCACCGTTTTTAAGGTTATTGTCAGTATATGATAAAGAAGTTGTAAAACCAATTGAATCGAACGATTGTGTAAAGTTATTTTTTCTATAGACTATGTATTTCTCGTTAATCCATGGCACATTCTTATTTATATTAATAGTAATCCGGTTATCGCCAGGGTCGGTAATCAGATATACAGACGAAGTAACCTGCGGAGCGCCTATCAGAAAGCGTTTTCCAATGCTGTCGTTATAAAATTCTACTTTGTAAGAGTATGGATAATCAATTGTATTCAGCGAAATATCGTGATATGTAGTATCATTGATGTTATCTAATGAATCAATAAGAGCGGAATTATTTCCCCAATAATCATTCGACCTGTAGACAAGATATTCATCTTCGAAATAAGAAACTATACGATAGCAGTAAATATAACCTTGGGTTAATCCGGTTCCATTATTATTATCAAGAAAGGAAGTATCACTCCAATTCTCTGTTTTTCCGATATAAGCATAGCCGGTTTCGGAAGGCAGTCCTGTTTGACAACTATCGGGGGAAAAGCTGTAAGAACTTGCCCGGCGGAATACTTTATAGCCATTGATATTTTGACATATATCAGGTGTCCAGTTGATTTTGACTGAATTATTTGTTGATTCCGCAGAAAGATTTTCAACAGGCGGACACACTATTAAAATATTTAAGCTTTTAAAATCAACAAGCTCTACATCATTGTCGTCATCAACTGCTTTGAATACGATTTGGTAAGGTTGCCGGCGAATATGAGAACAATTTGTCTGCCATGAAAAAGTACCTGATGAATATCCGGGTACAGTAGAATCTAATATAAAAATAGCGGAATCGGGACCCATAAAAAGTGGACCGCCAAATGCTGATAAAGATATATTATCCAAATCCTGGTCTATGGCTGAAACTATAAATTGAATATTTGTTCCTGCGGTTACACAAAGGTCTTGCATCGGAGTTATTACAGGTGCATTATTATCTGTATTTTTCACTTCTATTTGCATATCCCTGACTATTTGTCCGATTTTTATTGTATCGCGCCACTCTTCAATAAGAATTGCAACATTATAAATACCGATTTGCGTAGGTTTAGCCCACACAAGGTCGCCGGTATATTCATTAACAGTAATTGAATCGCTTGCAGGGGGTAAAGTATAGCCGGGAATCGGTTCGCCGTTTTCTCCAAGACATACGGATAATTTATATGAAAGACTGTCGTTATCAGGGTCCCATGCTGTCGGGTTGTGAACAAAAACTTTACCTAAGGCATCCATATCAATAGGAGGTGTCAATAATACCGGTGTGCTGTTATTTCCTAATAAAGGATTAATCATCAGGGTTGTTTTAACAGTAAAAGGAACATTAACGGAACCGGGAATATTTTCTACTCCTTCATTTCTGTTTTGGTCCAGCATAACAATTTCAAACACTCCGGGACCGGCATATTTATGCGTACCAATATAAATATTTCTTTGATAATAATTTGGAAGCGCTACTTTACTATTCCTTGGAATGACCGAATTAGTGCCGTCACCCCAAAATACCATGAGTTCAGGCCTGTCGGCCTGGCATAATGTATAAGTGAATGTGACAAGGGTCAGTTCATATTCATATTGTCCAATCTGGCGTAGTGTAATTTCGCCGGCGCGGTTATGCGTAGCATTGGCTTTTATTAAGCCGATAAATATTAACAATATAATTGTAAAGCTCTTGTACATTTTCACGATTAATATTTTACAAAATTAATTATTTTTTTGTAACTATATTAGGGTTTGCTG
>JACQWN010000411.1 GCA_016209245.1 Bacteroidia bacterium | reverse complement strand
TTTGAAGCTTTCAATATACCGCTAACTAAATTACATAGTTATTAACTAAAAAGGCATTTTAGGCATAAGCGCCTTAGCATTACTTGTGATAAGTTGTAAAAAGCCCATCGCCGACTTTAGCTATGCTCCGGCAAATCCAAAGGCAGGCGAAACAGTGCAGTTCACCAATAAATCCACCGATGCCCGCAGTTATTCATGGAATTTCGGCGATATGTCAATAGGTTCGGAGGAAAACCCTGTGCATGTTTATGAAAATGCAGGAAACTACATCGTAGATTTATCGGCGCATAACGGTTTGGCTTCGGATGAGAAGACGGTGACGATAGAGGTTGAACAGTGAAAAGGGTTGTCTTTATAAATGAATTAATATTATTCAATCTGATTAAGTAGTTCTTTTAGCTTTTTATCCGTAATGTCAGTTTGTTCCGACTTATCGTAAACAGATAGCAGATACACCTCGGTATCATCAACAAACACACATGTTATAACTCTTGCGCCACCACTTTTCCCTTTCCCTTTACTTTTAATGGCGAGCCGTATTTTGTAGCAGTTTTTACCTATTGGTTTACCTATTGCCGGATTTTCCGAAAGTTCCTGTTCGAGTTGATACAACTCATTTACCAAAGATGGGTATTTTTTAATCAGACGTTTTGCTTCTCTCTGAAAATTATCAAGAGAAATTATTTTATAGCCCATCTAAAAACTCTTTAAGTGTTTTCTGTTTCTTTTTCCCAGCCCTGATAAGCTTCATTTCGTGAATTGCATCCTGTATTCCTGAGAGTATTTGTTCTTTTGTCGGTTCGTTATGTGTCTCGAAAATATTTAATTTTTGAGCTATACTCTTCCATTCATTGATAGGAATAATAACAGCTTTTGTATCCCCCCGGTTGTCCGATATATACTGTAAATTCATTTTAATCAGTTTAAATTAGCCGGCATAAGCCTGTTTTGTCCTGAAATCTCTTATATAATTCAAAAAAAATCATGAATAATGCAGGTTAAATATACCAGTGCAAATATAAGAATAATAAATTAAAATTTCCTAAAATGATAATATTTTTGTCTGAAGAATTATTATTAAAGTTCAACAAAGTCGCACGCATAGCCGAACCCGGCAAAAAATATAATGCTCCCCGAAATTAGGGCAGCAGGTTAAATTGGTTTTTTATAAAAAAATAATAAATTTACTGTCATAAAAAGCAAAAGGAAATTTACGGCAGAGTTCAAGGTCATTCTTTGTTATTTTGAAATAAAATTGTATTTTTGTTTTTGAGAAACACACAAAACTTTTCAAGAGGGTGCAGGTGTTTAATACATTTACTCCTTTGAAAAGAATATAAATTTACAATTTAGTTTCTCTAACCTGTATTGACAATTAAATTGACTATGATATGAAATATAAGGCGTTGATGTTTTTTATATTATTAGTTCCGCTTGTTGCTGCCGGACAAAAGGATACAGATAATTACACAAATTTTCTGTTCGGCATGCACGCGGGAGCGAATTTTACTAAATTTAAAAACGATACACTTGATTTTAGAACCGGAGCTATGCCTTTTGCAGGAATCGGACTGACAAAAAATTTGTTCAACAAATTTTCTATAAACGGTTGCGCTCAATTTTCTATACGGGAATCAAGAAATGTATCGCCTGTAATAATACATCGCTGCACATATATCGAACCTCAGCTTCTACTTCAATACGCTGTTATTAAAGGCATTAAATTAGAGGTGGGCGCTCAATATGCTTATTTGCTGAATGCATCGCTTTTAAAGCTTTCCGGTGATAAATCAAGCGGCTATGCAAAATTTCCTCTTACCGGCTACACTTCATCGCCCGAATTTATTTGTGGAATCGAGCTTGAAATATTACCTGAAATAGATGTGAGATTCAGGTATTCAAACGATTTTTCATGTTTGAAATATAATTTTCAGCTCGGTTTAAATATGAAGCTGAATAAATTACGATTCAAAACAAATTATAAAAAATTTACTGATTTTAACGAGGCGCTTCAAGAGCCATTAAACGTTAAAATTCTTGTTCTTCATCGTCAGAACCTTGACTCATTACCTGCTGATATTGGGAAATTTCTTAACTTGGAAAAACTCTACCTCGATGGCAATAACTTAAAAACCCTTCCCGATGAAATAGGAAATCTTGTCAATCTTGAAATTCTGTCGGTAAGATATAATCAGCTTCAAAGCCTGCCCCATACAATTGGAAATATAACAAATCTCCGTGAGTTAGCGGTTAATAATAATCAGCTTACCGAAGTGCCCGTTGAGCTTTATTCATTATCGAAGTTAAATTTTCTGTATATCGGGAAAAATCGCTTAATGAATATCCCGCATGAAATAGGCAATTTAACCACCCTTATCGAGTTTGATGTCGCCTCGGCAGGCGCAGGGCTGCAATTACCTATGGAAATATTTAAGCTGAAATCGTTGGAAAAGCTATATTATGATGACTCTGTGACCCTTCCTCAAAGTGCAGACAGCATACCAAGGTTGCAACTTATTAAAAAAGACTGAATCTTATATAAAAGTAATTATTTTTATACTACAAACGGGATAAAATTCCGCATTTTAAAAGTCAGATAATTTATAGTAAATTACCCCACCGAAGTACGAATAAAAATACGAACATACGAAGTACGAATTCGTAGTTCGTAACTTCGTAACAAATTCGTACTTCGATGGAATAATAAATGCGGAAATTTACACCGCACAAAGTATAACTTAAAAAACCGCTCTAAGCGAAATGACAAAATTCCTTCCCGGAGCGGCAATGCCTGAGCTGTATGGACGATATCTCCGGTCGGTAAGGTTTTCCAAGCCGGCACTGACAGAAAAATTTTTCGCTAAATTGTACATTGCCTTAAAATTAAGAGTAAACCAGCCGGGGGAATAAGGATTTCCTTCATTGTCTTTTGCATATATTTCTGTTTTTTCACGTTCTTCCTGCGGAAGATCTTCAAACTTCTTTTCACCGCTGTAAACAGCATAAAACTGCAAATTCAGCTTATTTGCGGAATAAAATAACCGTGAAACGCCGAACCATGGCGGAGCATGACGTGACGGGCTTGTTGTGCCATCGTCAAGTTCTTCTTCGCCTTTCTGGTAGTTAAAATCTGATGAAAATCCGAATCCTGAAGGTAATTTAATATTTAACCCCGCCTGAACACCGTAAACATAAGCGATTGCAGCATTCTGTACCGCCTGTACCCTGCTCATTGTACCGTCATATATAATGCTATCCTCACCATTAAGTGTAAAATCCCGCCTTACTAATGCATCTTGCAGAATGGTATAATAGCCGGTAAAGTCAATTTTCAGAATTTCACCAAACACTTTTGCAATACCCAATTCCATATTATAAGCATACTCTGCTTTGAGGCCGGGATTGGGAACTACTACCGAACCCGGCTCGGAGTCAAATACCTTTCCCATATCATCAACATTAGGTGAACGGAATCCTGTGGAAGCATTCGTGCTGATCGCCCATTTTTCTGCCGGATGGTAAACAAAACCGATGCTGCCCGTTAAAGCGCCGTTATTCATATTTGCAGTAGTAAAAGGAAAAGGATAAAATGCAGTATCAAATTCTGCATCAAGAATATATTGGTTATAGCGGGCGCCTGCCTGTGCCAGAAACTTTTCGGAAATTTTAAACTGCTCGCTCATATAAACCGCATACGATGACCATAATGCCTGTGGGTATCGCGACGGACCGGCTACTTTGACGCCGGTGGAAATGTCCTCATCTGTTCCGGTTGAAGCTACATCATTCTGAACGGCTTCCAATCCATAAAACAACTTGTGCTTTATAGCCAATGTTTTATTAAAATCTAAATTGACAGAATAAGCATCCACCTTTTCAACTCTGATATGACGCTCGTTTTTATTGAAATTCCTGTCAATCCGGCTTTCTTCAAAAAACTGCTGTGCTAAACGGATGGTCATTTGGTCATATAATTTGTTATTTTTATTATGTGTGATATTTATATTATTCATCAGCCATTTTTGGGGGCCATAATACCACTCGCCATAGCGGGGTAAGCCGTTTTTATACCTAATATGTCGGTCGTATCTGGAATATTCCGAAATTTCGGAATAATGAAAACCGTATTGGAAGTCCCATTTTTCATTCGGCTTAAACCGCAATTTTTGCATCATATTGATTTGGGAATACCCTGATGGACGCTGTATGCGAAGATTATCATTGATAATAACTATATCCGCACTGTCTTGCCTTTGCACATAAAACGGACGTAAATATTCATCAGGTCCATTGCTGCCCATGCGTAAATCGCCAAAATCATCAGAGCTGATGCTGGTTACCGATGCCCATTTCTTCCATCCGGTATTAACATCGAAATGTGCTGTTTTTTCGTTATTGGCAGATGAATAACGTATTACTGTTTTTCCTGTAAATAGCGGCTTATCTGTCAGCGATAACTGAGGTGTAAGAGTTTGAAAGCTCATCACTCCACCTATAGCATCACTGCCATAAATAACGGAACCCGGACCAAAAAATATTTCTGTATTTTCAGTTGCAAAGGGGTCGAGTGAAATTACGTTTTGTATATTTCCGCTCCGGAAAATCGCTGTATTCATTCGTATTCCATCAACCGTATATAAAAGCCGGTTGGTAGCGAAGCCCCTAATCATAGGACTTCCGCCCCCCTGCTGGCTTTTTTGGATAAATACCCCCCCCGATGTACCAAGCAAATCTGCTGCCGTCTGTGTATTTTGCAGGGCTACTTCTCTGGCTGAAATAGCGGTAATTTTCGAAGGAATATCCTTTGAAACCTGATTCCAGCGTGTTGCAGATACAACAACCTGGTCAAGAACAACTCCGGTTTGCTTCAATAAAACATTATATGCAACGGAATCAAGCTGAGCAAAGCTCATAATTTCAGTTTTGTAACCAAGCATACGGATTTCTATTCTCATGGCATTTTTAAATGCTGAAATATCCGCCTGTCCCTCAGCATTAGTGGTAATAAATGCTTTAGGACTTTCACTCGATAATGTAGCTAATTCAACCGGCTGACCGCTTTCACGGTCTTTGATGGTTATTACCTGGGAATTACCAAATACATATATTCCCAATAATAACCAAATTAAAAATATTTTTTTCATTGTTTTCATAACGATTGTTTAAAATTTAAAAAATGCGAAAATTTTATTTACCACTAAGCCACTAAGAACACAAAGGAACACTAATGTTTAAATAAATGCATAAATATTTAAATGAATCTTAGTGCACTTAGTGTCTAAGTGGTAAAATAAAATGATTAACTTATTTTTTCGGTTCAAAAGTTTCTAAATTAATCAAGTTGAAAATTGGAGATTAATAAATGAAAATATTTGCTATATCTGTTTCAGGAGGCGGGTCGGGTGGAAGGATAAATTTGGATATATAATTTGTAAAATAAACAGAGAAAAGAAATTTTTCTGATGAATAAAGATGAACGGCCCAAATGAATGCCCTTGGATAAAATAATGTTTTAAAAAAATCAGCCAGCCGTTTTTGATTTTCCTTATTTTGAGGATTATTTCCCAATGCATGTACAACAATGTCATTTATTTTTTTATTCAGCCTGGTTTCTTCAAAATCCTGCAAGCACCAATATGAAATCGTATCACCATTAATTTCGGTTTTAACAATGTCATACATCTGTTCGTTGTACATAAATTCCTCTGAGTGTTCCCAATGAAGCTTTGTTCTGATTTCCGATTTTGTAAATTTCAAAAGAGTTAATTTTTTTTCATTAATTCCGGCAATTATTTGTTTTTTGACATCTTCTTTTATCAAGCTCTTTTGAAATTGCAACCATGTATAAGTTCCAATGAACGGGGTTGCAAGACAGAAAAAAAGTAATATACCGAGAAGCTTGTTCATGCAAAAAAAATTTAAAAATTTCTTTTCAATAGTTTGACAAAGTTAAAAAAGTTAAAATAAAAATAATAATATATTCAATGAAAAAAAAATTATCCGAGAATATTATAATTATTTTATTGTGACCGCCTGCTCATACTCCTTCATAAAATCAGCTTTAGATCTATTTTTTTGTTCCGGTGTCCACGACAGCAATATTGCCATTTCATCAGTAACAATATCAAGGATTGGCGGTATTTCATTCCGTTCAAAATAAAATATTTCATTCCTCCGAATGAAAAAGTCACATAAATTTGTTGTCATTTCATAATTGACTGCATACCATATTTCCGCTTTCAACCAACAAATCCTGGTATCCTTGTTTTCTTGATAATATTCGTAAGCTTTTTCAGTGATATGGTCAATATTCGTTCCATACAGATAAAAGAGCCTGTTAAAATTTTCGAATGTTATGTAATATTATTTGTTTTACATTGTATAAATTGTTGGCCGGTTGAAGAAACAATTTTTTTCATAATTATATCCACAATTTTTTTTGCCTTAGTGCGGTATCCGGTAAGCTTACCACCTGCTATGGAAATTAACCCTGATTTTGAAATAAAAATTTCATCACGTCTTGACAGCTCCGATGGCTTTTTTCCCTCCTTGTGTATTAATGGTCTGAGCCCGGCCCAAGAGCTGATAATATCTCCAATAGTCAAATTTACAGATGGGAACATATTATTAACCGCCTTTATTAAATATAAGGCATCGGTTTGGGTTAATGAAGGATGCTCGAGGTTCCCATTGTAATCAGTATCGGTTGTTCCTATGTAAACACAATTATCTTCAGGAATTGTAAAAATCATGCGTTCATCCCCTACATCGAAGTAAACCGAATGATTCAAAGGAAGTCTTGTTTTGGAAACCACAATATGTACCCCTTTAGTCAGATGTATCCTTTTATTTGTAAGGGAATGATTTTTTTCACGGAGTTTATCCACCCAAGGACCGGAAGCATTGACGACAAATTTTGCATTTATTCTGAACTGCTTTCCGCTGAGCGTATCATTACCAATAATTCCGGTAATTTTACCATTTTCATATATAAAAGTTTCTGCTTCAAAATAGTTTATTGCCAAAGCGCCAAGCTCAACAGCTTTTTTGAATATTTCTACTGTAAGGCGGGAATCTTTAGTCTTATATTCATAATAGAGAACGCCGGCTTTTAGAATATCAGGATTCAGCAGCGGTTCCATACCGAGCATTTCTTTTTTGTTCAGCATTTTACATTGCTCTTTCCAGTCAACTCCGGCGATAATATCATATAGAAACACGCCAAAGCTAACAGCTAAACGGGTATATGTTCCATTTTTTATTACAGGTAGCAGCATTTTCTCAGGAAATACTATATGTTGAGCATGATTATAAATAATTTTACGTTCAGTACCGATATTGCGGACAAGGCGGAATTCAAATTGCGCAAGATACCGCAATCCGCCATGGATCAGCTTGGTAGAACGGCTGCTCGTGCCTGCTGAAAAATCCTGCTTTTCAACCACCGCGACTTTTAATCCCCTGCTTGCAGCATCAAGGGCAATGCCTGCACCGGTAATACCTCCGCCTATTACCAGAATATCCGGCTCAATGCTTGTAATTTTTTTTATTATTTCAGCCCTGTCCAGTACAGACCATTTATTCCGATTAATATTGATTCCGGTCATAATATTACTTTTTCCTAAACCTAACAGCTAACTCCATTTGACATTGCAAATATATTCAAAAATACAAAATTATTCTGAAACTAAACTAAATAGTGTCTGTCCGTAAAGTCAATCCACAAAAAAAGAATAGCCACGAATTGCACGAATTTACACGAAAAAATTAATTTTAATTCGTGCAATTCGTGGCAAATTTGGACATTATGGACAGACACTAAATAATTTTGTTA
>JACQWN010000102.1 GCA_016209245.1 Bacteroidia bacterium | reverse complement strand
CTGCCATAATTACATCAATCGGATTGGTTCTGTTTTTTACAGGTATCCCGCCCGCACACATATAAGTATCACCAACTGTTCTGACTTTTTCAATATGAAAACGCTCTACAACTTCATCGAAATGATAAAAATACTTATCAAGCTCATCAAGAATTTCATCGGGATTTGCACGGTCTGAAATATTTGAAAATCCATGTATATCTGAAAACAGCACTGTTACCATTTTATATTTTTTTCTTGCTGAACGCCCTGCCGATTTCAATTCCTCTGCTGTCTCTTTCGGTAAAATATTAGCTACTAATTGTTCCGCTCTTTCTTTCTGCCTGACAATTTCGTCAGTTCTTTCTATTATCATTTTTTCAAGCTTGTGCCGTTCTTTTTCAAACAATAAATTTCGCCATCTTATCACCATATAAACAAAAGAACCTAATATGAGCAGATATGCTAAATATGCCCACCATGTACGATAATAAGGCGGTTGAACGCTAAAGGAAAATGCTGTTTCAGCCGATTCATTTCCAAATATATCACGGGCTTTGACTTTAAAAGTGTATGCACCTTCGGGCAGATTTGTATATTCTTTTTTATTTAACAATGCCCATTCCGACCAATTTTTATTAAACCCTTCCAGAATATAGCTATAAACTACTTGCTTCTCGCTTTGATATGAAGGCGCGGCAAACTCGAAAAAGAAAGAATTTAACCGGTAAGGGAGAACAGGTATAAGCGAATCAATCTGACCGGCAATTATTTTATTTTTCTCATATGTATAAGTATGTACAGGCAATAATGAATCTTTACCAACAACAACTTTTTTTAATATAGTATGAAAAGCGGGATATGCTGAATTCATCATTTTATTATCATATCGAAGAACTTTATCAAAGCTTGCTAACCACACAATATCATTAGTATCAGGATAAATATCTTCAATAGTATAATTCCTGATTTTAATAAAAGGAGATCTGATAATTCTGTATTTTTTCCCTTCACCCTGAAATAATGCCATAATAGTTTGTTTGCTGTAACAATCGGTCTGCCCGGAAGTGAACCAAAGGTTTTTATTTTTATCTTCAACCACAGGAAAGAGCCATTGTTTGCTATCTGAAAAATAAATTCCTAACAAAGTATCCTGATAGAACCGTTTGATTTGCTTATTGAATCTGAAAACCCCCTTTGCAGTCGAAAACAGAATCCCCCCTGAAGTTTTATAAACATCTATCCATTCATAATCAACAGGCAATCCGTATCCTTTTTGGAAGTGAAACATATCTGGTTCAGTGTTCCATTCTGATGATAAATCTACCATATAAACGCCTTCATAATCAGTTCCCAACCAGAGAGTTCCATTATCTTCTTCAACAATTGTACGGATATGTGAGTTTATATTTTTTATTTTACAGTCCTCCGACAGGCTGCCATTTTCGTATTTAAGAACAGCCAAGCCATCAGATCTTCCATTGTACAAATGTCCGGGATATTTTTCAGATTCAATAACTATTTCATGAAGACCATCAATAATTAAAGCGCTTGTACTGTCTGATATTTTATATAATCCATTATCGGTTGCCAGAAAAAGCTTACTACAGGTTGAAAAGAATGTATTTCCATCGGAATCAATACCTTTAACCGGCAGGAATCTTAATGAAGGTCTGCAACTTGCTAGTAATTCTTTCTGTCGGTCAAGATAAAATAATCCTTGAGTAGTTGCAACATATAAAATACCATTATGACGTATAATCTCTTTGGCACCGCCTGATAAACCGCTTGTCCTGTCGAAATATGAAAATGCATCGGGAACTTCAACGCGGCTAATTCCATTATTGGTTGCAAGCCACATATTAAAAGAATTATCAATATAAATATCACGGATATCATCGTCATATAAGCCGGTTGCATTATTAATATTATATAAAATCTCCCCCTTATTATTAATAATTATCAGCCCGCATCTATTAGTGCCAAATGCATAATACGTTCCGGATAAGATTGTTGCACATGAAATTTTATTTTCTTCGAAAAAATCATCCGCTTTAGTATTAAATGGGATAATTGAATCGCTGCAATATAAATAAAAACCTTTTTCCGATTCAGTTTTAATCAATAAGTTTTTACCTGTATTGCTATGTGTTGAGCCTGCGTTGCATTGAGCCTGTCGAAATGTCGAAACAAGTAAAGTTGAATTATTAAAAGGCAGAATTTCAATTATCTTTTTTTTACTGAAAAAATCGCCTTCAATAACCATGGTAAAATTATAACCGGCATACTCCAGAAGTCCGATACCTGATTTATATTCATAAAGAATATTATCGGCTTTAAAAATTTTCAAATAATTATCAGCAGAATCAATACATTCTACATTTTTAAAATTCCACCGGAATAATTTTGTTTGTGTAGAAAAGAAAATTTCATTTGTGCATGCGAGCGCTTCTTTGACTGTTCCAAAGCCGGAATATCTGGTATCAAGCTCATGAATAAAGGAAAAATACTGAATACAACCATAAATATTCCTATTTAGATAACCGAATTCATTGTATCCGCCAACATAAATAATTCCATCTGTTCCGGCAGCAAGAGAATATGCCCCGGGTACCTTGATTAAATTCCATGAAGTGCCGTCGTATTCAATCACTCCATTTAAATTTGCTATAAATAATATACCTAGGTTATCTTGTACGATAGAAAAATTTTGACTTTCGTATCCGTATTCTGAAGGAGGAATATTATTAATGTAAGGGTAGCCGGTTTCAAAATATTGACTAGAAGAATAATTTGAAAAAAATATTAAAAATATATAAATATGGAGAATAAATATTTTTATAAATGAATTATATTTCATATTTTTGTATCCTTAAACAAATCGGTCATAACCACTATTTATTACAATAATATTCACCTCAAAAATAATATTTAGTTATGGAAAACAAAAAAACTATATTAGTTCCTTGGGATTTTACAAGGGTAGCTGAAAGCGCTTTACATCATGCTGTAAGGGTTTCAAAAATAATGAATAATACAATTACCCTTCTTCATATCACAAAAAAACAAAAGGAAAATGCTGAAGCGGAATTAAAAATGAATGCTTTTTGTGATGATTTTGCTAAAAAACATACAGTCCGTCCAAATATGATTGCAAAAGAAGGAAGTATTTTTTCTACTATTAATGAAGTTGCCGAAGAGATGGATGCTAATCTGGTAATAATGGGAACTCATGGTATCAAGGGAATGCAAAAGCTTACCGGTAGCTGGGCTTTAAAAGTCATTGTAGGGTCGAAAATCCCTTTTGTTGTCGTGCAGGAAGACCCGATTACCGAAGACACTAAAGAGCATTTTAAGGATATTGTTTTTCCTGTTGATTTTAAAATGGAAAATAAAGAAAAGCTCCAGTGGATAAATTACCTTGCAAAATATTATAATTCCAAAATTCATATGATTGTACCTAAAATATCGGATGAGGGTCTTTCAAGAAGGGTTAGTAATAATCTTCTTTTTGCAAAAAAAATTCTTAGTGAAAAACAAATTGAATATAGTGTCACAATTTCAGATACATCGAATTTTGCAGATGCAACTATTAAATTCGCTCAAAAAATCAACGCCGATTTAATCCTGGTTATGACCACTAAAGATATAGGGCTTAAAGATTATATGCTTGGCGCCGCCGAACAGCAGATAATTGCCAACAATTTTAAGATACCTGTCATGTGCATCAATCCAAGGGAAGATTTACGCCGGATTACAGGGATTTCAGGATAATTTTAGAGAAGAAGCGTTTTGCTAAAAGCAAAACGCTTCTTCAATCAGCCCTAATTCTGTAAGTTTTTCTTTTGTCGGAACACCTTGTTGTGTCCATCCTCTAACAGCATAATATTCATCGAGCAGAGTATCAAGATTAAAAAGATGCCCTTTGGATAATCCATATTGCAATGGGTTGTTAAGTATTCTTTGTGGGAGGGTATCGTCTTTTCTGGAAAAACCTTCACGTAGGTTAAACAGTTTTTCAATATTCCAGATTCTTTCGCCTGTCTTGAGCAGAACTTCGCTATCCATCTTCAAGCCCATTACTGCACCGACCAAATCGGCATATAATTGCGGACTAAGAGCAAAAGATGTAAAAATACATGCAATCATCGAGTCAATAGTTGCGGTAAGGTCTTGGTAAAGTTTGGTAATACCCGGTTTGCCTTTTTCCGAAAACCTGTTGATTGCAACAGGAGTTGCAAGAGCTTCAGTAGAAATAAGATACGAACGGAGATGGCATCCTCCGCGATTATTAGTTGACAATGCTAAAGCCATCCCATGAAAACCACGTGGATCATAAGCCGGTAATTCAAGCCCCTTTACATGCATTGCGGCTTCAGGTTCATGACATTTTTCTGCTAATCTTCTGCTTCCTGAACCAAGCTGTTTCCCAAATCCTTGGGCTTTTCCGATTAATTCAGTAAGCTTAACGATTGCTTCGGCATCTCCGAACTTAAGTTCATGGCCAAGAACATCTTTCAATTCATGCATTATTTCTTTACTGAAAAGATTTTTTTCTGATAGTTCCATTGCACAGGCAATGGTATTTCCGGTGGAAATTGTATCCATGCCATATTCATTGCAATTATAATTAGCATGAATAATTGATTCAAGGTCGTTAATTCCGCATAAAGCGCCGAAAGCCCAGATTGTTTCAAATTCAGGTCCTTTACCTTCCCTGCTTAAAGTCCTGGTCATTCGTGCACAACCAATCGGACATCCCGCGCAAGGTTCACGTCTGACAAAATAAAGCTCTTTAAAGGTTTGTCCTGATATAGAATCAACATCAATAAAAACTCCTTCCTGAAAATTTTTTGTAGGAAATGCACCATAGCTGTTAATAATTTTTATCAATGCAGGCGTGCCGTATTCTTTAAGCACATCTTTAGTAAGAGGGGCTTCAGCTATAAAAGTCCGCCATTTTTTTAAAGCTTCCTGTACCATTTCATTATCATTTACCCCAACTTTTCGCCCGCCACTTACAATAACAGCTTTCAACTTTTTTGAACCCATAACTGCACCCAAACCTCCCCTGCCGGCAGCATGATTTTTTTCATTCATTATCGAAGCCAGCATTAATTGGTTTTCTCCTGCAGACCCGATACAAGCTACTCCGGCTTTTGTATCTGTTTCAGATAAAAGAATGTCTGTTGCTTCGTGAGTGTTTTTCCCCCATATATGCGATGCATCACAAATTTCAACCTCATCTTCCTTGATACGAATAAAGCATGGTATATCAGACTTTCCCTCAATGGCAAGGACATCAAATCCGGCTGATTTTAAATCTTGCCCGAAGTGCCCTCCTGATGAAGAACCTCCAATCGCACCAGTTAACGGTGATTTGGTAACAACTGAAAAACGGCTGGTAGTGGGTGCATTAATACCTGTAAGAGGTCCTGTGACAAAATATAGCTTATTATCAGAACCTAAAGGGTCAACGCCTGCAGGAGCTTCATCAAAAAGAAGCTTGGCGCCAAGGCCTCTTCCACCAATAAAATCAGTCAATATTTGAGCAGGAATTTGTTCAATTTTGAATGTTTTATTCGACAAATTTATCCTGAGTAACCGGCCATAATGGCCTCCAATTTTTGTATTCATAAGATAATTGTTATTATTCGTTATAATTCAGAACTTTAAAGCTTAAACAGTTGGCAGTTGGCAATCCTCAAACTACCAACTACCAACTTTATTCAAAATTCCTTATGCTTCCTGTATTCTTTAAACTTACATTCCTGGCAGTAAGTATTACTTTCTTCCCGTATTTCTCTGCGAAGCTTCTCAGTATAATGATATGGACATATTGTACATGGTATAATGCCGGCATTGACCCAATGTTCCGTTGCATGCAACAACCATCCCATTGAAGATATAATATTCAACGGTTGGCTTGTGCCAAGCCGGAATAATTCAGGTTTTTGCAGTTGTTTATCTTTGGCGCCGGCATAAAACAGACGCATAGCGGTCATGGCATCCGTAATACCTCCCGCAGCTTTGACTCCAAAATTACTACCGACTACTTCCCGCATAATACGAATATGTTCAGGCAAGGCTCCATAAGGGTCCATTCCTGTTGAATTTTTTATAAAATGAGCTTTCGATTTTGCGACTATTTCTGAAACAGAATAATTCTCCTCAAGTGTTAATTCTGAGGAACGGACAATTATTTTAACGTGTTCTCCGTCAGCCGCTTCGCACACAGCATTGATTTCTTCAAGAGTATATTTTGGATCCTTCTTAAAACGCCCGACATTAATAACCATATCCAATTCAATAAGACCATTCCCTTCTCCTCTTAACTCCCTGCTCTTTTTTACCGTATGTTCAGCCATTTGGGCTTTTAATGCAATGTCAATTTTGCCAAGAGGGAAATCAATTACATAACATTCTTTTATTTTTGTTCCTTTTAAAAGACAAGGCAGGATATCGGCGCCTTCTACCGGATTTACACATACAGATGCACAGTTAAAAGTTTTTGCCCATTCCGCTATTTTTGTAATTTTCGGGGCTTGAGTATCGGCTCTTAAATCGGTAACATCGAGAAAAGAAGCAATCTTTTCGGGAGTGAATCCTTCAATAAGCTTTTTCATCTCATCCGGGGGAAATTCAACTAATGGTACGCGTTTTAATAATTCTTCTTTCATAATTAATTTTTTTTGCGGAAAGAGCGGGATTCGAACCCGCGAGACACTTTTGGCGCCTACACGCTCTCCAGGCGTGCTCCTTAGACCACTCGGACACCTTTCCGATAGTTTTTTTTCATAAGATATGACGTAACTTCTCAATATCCACAGGTAAATATAATTTTTGAACAAGAGAATAATAGAACAACGAATGAAGAATAACGAAGTAAAATCCCCGATGCGACTGTGTTATTTTTTATTTCAACATTCGTTATTCAAATGTTCAATTGTTCAAATAATACCTGCAAGTATTGAGAACTTACGATATGACATGTTAAAAATATGTCATGTCTTATGAAAACTTTACAAAAATAATATTTATATTTCTATTTTTATATATTTGCATGCAAAGTTAACAGTCAAATTTTTGTAACATGATTAGAACAATTTTGTTTTTTGTATTATTCTGGATGTTTTCTTTTATAACACCCATATCTGTTTTGGCTCAAGCGGATAATAAAAATACTACTCCCGATACAGCAACATCTGTAAAAGATGATGAACAGCTAACAATATCCGCTTCACAAACCAAGGATACTGTCAAACCTGCAACAACAGCCATAATTGAACAAGAAGAGCAGGATAACGAAGAAGAACCCGCCGGCATGCATCAGGAAATAAAAAGATTATTTATTGAAGGGGGGCCATTGTTTATGACTCCTATTTTACTTTGTCTTTTGTTCGGTTTGGCGATTGCTATTGAGCGATTTATTTATCTTAATCTGTCTTCAATTAATACTGAAAAGTTTATTAATAACGTTGAAAATGGTCTGAATGCCGGAGGTATTGATAATGCAAAAGAATTATGCCGTAATACCCGCGGACCTGTTGCCAGCATTTTTTATCAGGGTTTAGACAGATATGATCCATCAAAGGAAAACAGAATTGATATCGTAGAAAAGACAATTATCGCTTATGGCGCCGTGCAAACAGGTTTGCTTGAAAAAGGGCTTACCTGGATTGCATTATTCATTTCACTTGCACCGATGCTTGGATTTTTAGGGACAGTAATAGGTATGGTTGTCGCTTTCGACGCTATCGAAAAAGCCGGAGATATTAGCCCTTCCCTTGTTGCAGGTGGTATCAAAATTGCATTAATAACAACAGTAGGAGGCTTAATTGTTGCAATGATACTTCAGGTTGCTTATAATTATATCATTTCTAAGATAAATTCGCTGATTAATAAAATGGAAGACGCTTCTATTTCATTAATTGACATTTTGGTAAAATATGAGAAAGAAAAATACTAACTATTTAGGTATGGGTGTTATTATCCCATCGAAATACGAAAAAAATACGAATATACGAATTACGAAAAGATTCGCCGGTTGGCAGATTCGTAATTCGTAAGTTCGTAACAAATTCGTACTTCGGTAAAATAATCTATGATAAAAAATGATGACCTAAATAATATCAAAAATTAAATATATTATGAACCATTCTATGAAATTATTTTCATTTTTTCTACAGATATTATTTTTTACCATATCCGTATTAGCATGCCTATTCTATGCATTGGACATTATTGAAGAAGGTTTATTTCTTTCACTTACATATATTTTCATAGGAATCGCTCTTACATGCCTTGTAATTTTTATTATTTATAATATCGTTATAAATTTTAAAGAAACCATTAAAAGTCTTGTTGGAATAGCAATTTTATTGATAATTTTAGGAATCGCTTTCTTAATTGCATCCGGCACCATTCCTGCATCACTTAATCCTGAAAAACTTGGTTTTACTTTATCGGCAATATCCCTTAGATTTATTGATACAGGTCTAATCGGATTGTATATTTTATTGATTATTGCAGCACTTGCAGTAGTAGTTACCGAAATTGCTAAATTATTAAGATAAGCAAAATTCCTATAGTATTTTGCTTATATGGATATATTATAAATTTAATCTATGCTCAGAGAAGTTCCGGAAATACCCAGCGCCTCAATAGCCGACATTGCATTTATATTGCTTCTTTTTTTCATTATCGCTACAACAATGGATACTGATTCCGGAATAGCAAGAAGATTACCACCGTTGCAGCCTGAGCAGGAAATGGTAAAACAACCGCAAATCAAAGAGAGAAATGTTTTTGTAGTCTTGCTGAATAAAGACGACCAGCTTCTTGTCGAAAACAAGCCCTTGAATATCAACCAATTACGTGAAACGACAAAAGAATTTATTGAAAATCCATATAACAATGAAAAGTTACCTGAAAAGGAGGTAATTGATGTTCCTTTCCTTGGTAAATATATGGTCTCAAAAGGAGTATTATCGCTACAGAATGACCGTGGCACAACGTTTGGCGCATATCTGGAAGTACAGAACGAACTTGTAGCTGCATATAATGAACTTCGCGATGAACTGGCTATCAGAAAGTTCGGAAAACGTTTTGACAATCTTGACTATGAAAAACAGGAAGCTATAAAAAAAATTTATCCTCAAAAAATTTCTGAAGCCGAACCAAAAAATATCGGGGGAAAATAATTATGTCAAGATTTCAGCCAAAAAAGAAAAACATTTTACCAGGAATTTCAACTGCCTCATTACCTGATATTGTTTTTATGCTTCTGTTTTTTTTTATGGTTGCGACCAGGTTGAAGGACAATCAATTAAAGGTAACTATTTCACTTCCTCAAGGTACTGAAATAAAAAAGCTTGAAAAAAAATCGCTGGTCAGCTTTATTTATGTTGGTGAACCCCGTATTCAATATCAAAAGCTAATGGGGACGGAACCGGTTATTCAATTAAATGATGCGTTCTCGTCAATTGATGATATTCAGCGATTTATTGAGATTGAACGGAAAAGTCATAATGAAAAAGAAATACCGTTACTGACCACCTCTCTCAAGGTTGATAGCCATTGCAGGATGGGGATTGTAACTGATATTAAACAAGAACTTAGAAGATGTAATGCTTTGAAAATAAATTATTCCTGCCGGAAAAGAACAAAATAATGACTGACAGTTTTTTAAAAACTGTCAGTCATAAAATAAAATTGAATATTTGAGAGGGGTTTGCAAAGCAAACCCCTCTCAAATCATAAAAAAAATATTATACAAGTTTGTATTATACAAAAATGTATAATACATTTGTACATAAAATTTATTATTATGACATCTCCATTAAACTTATACATGACATATCTTTGAGATATGTCATGTCTGATATTGAAAAATATCTTACCTTTAGGTACGAATTCATAAATCTGAACAAAAAAAAATTGCTTTTTGCTTATTTTTATTTTATTTTTCACTTAGTAAAATTGTGGTTTTTACCTATTGACTTCTTAAATTTATTTATTTATATTTGTAAAATTCTTTATAGTTGTCAGACACTTTTGGAAAAAATATTTTTGATTGAAACAATATTAAAGTATTTTCGTATAAAATAGTAGATATCAGCTAATGTACAAATATTTATCTCATATTATCACAATATTTACCTTTACAGTTGTTGTATATACACCTGCAATAGCAATTACATACTATTCCCGGACAAGCGGCGATTGGGATGCTGCTTCTACATGGTCAACAGTAGGGTGCGGAGGAGTTGCTGCAGCGTCAATTCCAGGACCAAGCGATGACGTTATAATCTGTGTCGGGCATATTGTCGCAATGATAGATAACCCCGGCGATTGTTATTCATTAACCATAAGTGGCACTGCAAGTTGGAAACAGGCAAGTACGACAAATGTCGGCGCAGGTGGATTAATCATGGACGGAGGAACTATTACAACATCCGGCCAAACAGGAACACTGGCTGTAACAGGTACTTTTACGACCTCCGGAACAAATAACATCGGCGAATGTAATATTACTGTTTCAGGGCTGACCACAATTTCTACCATTATAAATATTACCAGCGCTACAGGCACAAAAACATTTACCGACCTTACCATTTCCGGCACTCTTAATAATACCGCTAATTCCGATATATACATCAATGGCAATTTGCAGAACAACGGGACTTTTACAATAGGAACCGGAAGGGTAACATTCGGCGGTGCTACATCAAATACTGTCACAGGTTCTTCAACTACCGCTTTCAATACAATTACAATAAATAAAGGTACAAGCAGCAGTAATGTGCTTGATATACAATCGCTTATTACAATGACTGACGGAGGATTAACCCTCACAAACGGTACATTTAAACTTACCGGCGCCTCGACCATCGTACCTTTTACCGTTAATCTGGCTGACCCTTTTCTTATTCCTGCAACATGCGCATTATGGTGCAATGGCGGAACAATAAATACTCCTGCTATGAATTGGAATGTTGCCGGCGAATTACGTATCTCTGCCGGTACGGTTAACCTTGGTACTGCCAGCGATAACCGCTTTATAGCCGAAAACGACGGTACTGCCAAGCTGACAATTGAAGGTGGTACATTTAATGTCGCCGGTCGTATTTCACGTGGTACTGCTACCGATTTTCTCACCTTCACTATGACAAATGGCACAATTGTAGTTCCGACTGTAGGTTGCACGGCTGCCGGACTTGCTCCGATAATGATGGACCTGGCAGGCAGTTCATTTACCATGAGCGGCGGCACAATGATTATCAGACGCTCAGGCGCAACAAATCTAGGGTTTACTGCTAATGCAGGAACAGTGGGAATTACAGGCGGCGTAATACAATTTGGCGACGCTTCCACACCCGCCTCGCAGACCATGCTTATGAACTGCACTTTTAGTATCGCCAATCTGACTGTTAACAGCGCCAATGCAACCTGTCAACTGGCTACCGGGCTTACCGTTCTTCAAGCGGTAAATATCACTGCAGGTACGCTTAATACCGCTACATCAAATATGACTGTCGGTGGTTCATGGACAAACAACTCAACATTTACCCCCGGCTCAAATACAGTTACTTTTAACGGAACCGGTACACAAACAATTACAAAGACCGAAGGAGAAACTTTTAATAACCTCACGATAAATAAAACCAGCGGTACCGTAATTCTGGCATACAATATAAATGTAAATAATACACTGACAATGACGCAGGGAAATATTGACTGCCAGTCTTATACTTTGACACTTGGGACAGGTTTGGGTTCTACAGGTACACTAACATATACTGCCGGTACAATTATCGGAAATTTCAAGAGATGGGTTAATTCTACTGGTGTTGCCATTTTGTTTCCAATTGGAACAGCCTCATATTATCGTCCGGCTTCAATAAATTTCACTAACCTGACCGGAGGGACCCTTACTGCAAATTTTGTCGCAAGCGATCCTGGCAGCAGCGGACTTCCATACACTGATGGCAGCCGTACAGTTGTAAATCAATTTACCGAAGGTTACTGGGTTATGATTGCTACCGACGGGCTTGCCAGCACGAATTATTATTTAGAATGTACCGGCAACGGTTTTACAAGCTATACAATAGGCGCTTCTACACGGCTGATGTACAGGACTACATCCGGCGACCCTTGGTCGGCTAACGGAACCCATACTGATGCAAGTGGTAATACAGCAAAACGAACAGGTGTAAGCGGTCTTTCGGCTCAATTTGCTTTCGGGAAACCAAGCTGTTCCCCGTATGTCGCTACTTCTATAACAGGCAATACTTCCGTATGCATCAGTACGACTGAAGCATACTCCGTTAATGCCAGCGAGCCGGCAAATACATACACATGGACAATAACCGGCGGCGCTGTTGCAAGCGGACAAGGGACACCCAATATTACAGTAAACTGGGGCGCTGTCGGAATGTTGGGAAGCGTCCAGGTAGTTGAAAAAAATGACTGCGGAGATGATAACAGTCCCGTTACACAGTCCGTTTATATTCATCCTATTGCAACATCTTCTATTACCGGAGTAACAAGCGTGGCTATTAACGAAACAAATGTCGCATATTCGGTAACAAACACTCCCGGTTATTCTTATGCATGGTCGTTACCTTTGGGAGGCGGAACAATTGACCCGCCCGGAACAGGCAATGCTATTACCATTGACTGGGGTGGAACTGCCGGAAGTTATTCCGTACGTGTTGATGTCACACGCTTGTGCGGCAGCGACGATTTTCAAACGTTGTCCGTGACGGTACGGGGCGTCATTCAAAGCGATCAAAGCGGTAACTGGACACTCAGCAGCACATGGATTGGCGGCAACACTCCTACTGCAACCGACTATGTTGAAATACAAGCTGCACATACTGTTACAATGAACGGCAATTCTGGCGCCTGCCGACGGCTGACAATCAACGGTACGGCAACTTGGTCGGCAACACGTACAACAGATGTCGGCGACGGCGGCGTTATTATCAATTCGACAGGTAACATTACCGGAACAGGAGCCGGTATCCTGACCACCACAGGCGGATTATCCGGAATTTCAAATTCCAATATTTCTTCAACTACCGTAACTATCCGTCTTCAGACAAACTCGCAAAATATTTCGAGCGACGGCGCTGTAAACATTCTCGATATTACCACTACTGCTACAAATACGGGAACTTTATCAATCGGAAACAGCGGCACTCTTTCAGGCGCCGGAACATTGACCCAGTCAGCAAATTCGACTCTGAATATGAACGGAACCACATTTTCCCTTACAACACTTAATGCTTCAGCGTCAGGAAATACGGTAAATTATGGCGCAAATGCCGACCAAACAATTAAGCCGGTTACATACAATAATCTCTCTGTCTCAGGAACAGGCACAAAAACACTTGACGGAGCGACTGCCATAAATGGAAATCTGAATATCAGCGCCGCTGCTGCCACACTTGATGTCAGCACCAGCAACCATGCTTTGACAGTCGGCGGAAACTGGAGCAATGCAGGAGGGTTTAACGAACGGTACGGCTCTGTAACACTCAACGGCTCCACAACGCAGACCATTACAAATTCCGCCGGCGAAACCTTCAACAACCTTGTCTTTTCCAGTGCAGGAACCAAGCAATTGAATAATGATGTGGTAATCAATTTTAATTTTACAAACAGCAGTCCCGTCCAAGCAGGAACCAGTGATATGCAAGTACTTGGCGACTGGGATAATTCAGGCAGCTATTCCGCCGACAATGATGTAACATTCTCAGGCACTACGACTATTATGGGCGCTTCTACAACGACTTTTAAGAATATCATCATTAACGGAACAGTTACCGGGCATGCCACAAATATGATTGTTACCGGTAATTTCACTAATAACGGGACTTTCAACCATAATAACGGGAAGGTTACATTCACTGGTACAACCACAATAGGCGGCACAACCATAAGTACTTTTAAAGATGTTGATATTCAGGGAACTGTGACCGGACCTGCCGGCAATATGAATGTCGCAGGAAACTGGGCTAATTCCGGAGCTTTTAACCATGGCAACGGGACGGTTACATTTAATAGTACAACCGCAATGAGCGGTTCAGGCACACATTCGTTCAATAATGTTACTGTTTCGGGAACACTGACTGCGCCATCGGGAAATGTAAATATCGCTAGCAATTTTCAAAATAGCGGTACATTTAATCATGGCAGCGGTACCGTTACTTTCAATGGCACATCTGAAATCAGCGGAACAACTGATGCTACATTTAATAATGTAGTTATCAGCAGTACGTTAACAGGAAAATCTGCCGGCAACTTTAATGTTCAGGGGAATTTCACTAACGATGGTACATTTAGCCATAACAGCGGCACTGTTACATTTAACGGCACAAATTCAATACTCGGCGGAAGTGCAACTGTTACTACATTTAATAATATGGCTGTATCTTCCTCAAAAGCCGCCGAGGTTTCTTCGGGTAAAGCTATTACAACCGATGGTACATTGACAGTTGACGGACTCTTAACTCTTAAATCGCCTGCCAGTGATGATGCTACCGCATCGCTTATTACAAATGGAAGTGTCGCCGGTGCAGGAGATGTTAAAGTAGAAAGATATGTCAGCTCTGGCAGATGGTGGTATGTTGCTACTGCTATCAGCGACGGTACAAGCGGGATTTATAGCGCAGCATCATACCCAACTCACAAATTTTATTATT
>JACQWN010000410.1 GCA_016209245.1 Bacteroidia bacterium | reverse complement strand
GAAAATCCGGATGTATTCAATGGGATTAAAATCGGACAGGTTTTAAAAATTCCTGTCATACCGGGTAAAAACAGCACTAAAGAGGAAATACTGTATTCAGATGATTATATGCTTCATAAAGTCGAAAAAGGGCAGACCGCCTACTCAATTGCAAAAAAATTTAATATAAGCGTTGAAGAAATTTACAAGCATACTCCTGAAGCGGAGAAGGGCATCACAATTGGACAAACAATTAAAATCCCCAAGAAACCATCATCTGAAACATCAGTTAAAGACAAACAGGAAGGTGAGAGAGAAGAGGATATATATTACTATCACGAGGTAAAAAAGAAAGAGACCTTATATTCTATTTCCAAACAATATCATATCTCGATAAACCAATTAATAAAGGATAATCCTGAGCTAAAAGAGACAGGCGCTGTAGCAGGACAAATAATCAAGATTCAAAAATTATATATGAAACAAATAGAATCGCCTGAGCTCGAAATTGACACTACGACAAAAATACATGCCGGCAAGGTTGATTCCGTTAATATTCCTGACCGAAATGAAGCCCCATGCGGTCAATTCAATTATATTCAATATGGCAAACCTTTTAATATTGCTGTTATGCTGCCATTCAATCTTGATATGGAAGATGTTAAAAAAGAAGAAGAAAATAATGATGGAAAACCATATTTCCCTAAAGGCAAACCTTTCCTTGAATTTTATGAAGGCGCACTTATTGCGGTTGATTCTTTAAAGAAGAAAGGTATTAATATTAATCTGTATGTTTATAATTCATACAGAGATTCTGCCTCAACAATTGAATTGCTTAAAAAAGACGAATTGAAGCTGATGGATATTATTATAGGCCCTGCATTCAGCACTAACCTGAAATATGTTGCAGAATTTGCAAAAGCTCATAAAATCAACGTTGTTTCACCTTTCTATTCTAAAAAAGAATTTACGGTTAATAATCCTTACATTTTTCAGGTAAATCCTTCATTAGAGACACAACTTCAGGAAACCGCCTTATTTTTTGCAAAATATAAAGACAAAAACATTATATTAGTATCTCTTAAGCAGGAAGCTGAAACCGGATTCCTCAAAATTTTCAAGCAAAATCTTCTCAGCTCCTTCGCAGAATTTTACAAAAATGATTCTTTATCTATAAAAGAAGCGGACTACGAAAAAGAAAAAATAAAAGCGATTGAAGAGGTATTATCTCCTACCAAGGAAAATGTTATAATTATTCCTTCTTCAGACCAGGCATTTATAAGCGATTTAATTACCAAGCTGAACACATTTTCACGTAAAAATAAAATCATACTCTTCGGATTGCCCGAATGGCGCAAGTTTGAAAATATCGAGCTGGAATATATTCATAATCTGAACATGGTTACATTCAGCCCTTATTATATTGATTATTTTGATAACAATGTTCAACATTTTCTTGAAAAATACAGACTGGTTTATAATACCGAGCCCGTTTACTATGGAAACTGCAATTACAGCTTTTGCGGATACGATATTATGCTTTATTTTTTGCAAATGCTGATGAAATACGGCAGGGATTTCAGATTCTGCCTCCAGCAAGAAGATATGCTTCAGTCAAAATATAGTTTTGTACGGATTGACGAATTCAGTGGATTTGAGAATACAGGGACATATATCTTACATTACGATATTGATTATTCTGTGAACAAAATAGAACCACGAAATTTTAAAATTGAGGAAGTAATTTTTAGATTTAATGAGAATCAATAGTTAATGTGTTAATGTGTTAATGTGTTAATGTGTTAATGTGTTAATGTAAACACTTGAACACTTGAACACTTGAACACTTGAACACTTATACTGTGAAAGGGATAAATATATTATTATTATATGAGAAAACTGATTACATTGCCTTTATTATGTGTAGTATTATTATTTTCCTGCACTTCCGATAAAGAGGATTTTTCTAAATTACAGAACCGGAATGGAATTTATTTTAAACCAAATGAGGAAACTCCATATTCCGGAGATGTTTCTATTTCAGATAACAACGGAACTATTATCCTTCAGGGTCATTTGGAAAACGGATTGAAAGATGAACAGTGGACAACATGGTATCCTAACGGTCAGAAAGAATCTGAAGGAATGTATTCCGGGGGTTTTAAGGATGGAACCTGGAAATATTGGGAAGAAAACGGAGTTGAAAAAGGTGTTGAAATTTATAAACAAGGTAATAAGCTTGGTAATGAACAGGAACCGGGCAGCAATATATCTGCTGAAACAGATTCTGTTAATAGCTATAAATTGGATTCTGATGCTAAAGAAACAAATATTCAGAAAGAAAAAACTGTAACTTTAAGATCACTTACAGGCAGCTATAGAAAAAAGCTGAACGGAGTACCATATACAGGTCCTGTTGTTGACTATCATAGTAATGGTGTTGTCAGCCTGCGTGGTCATTTTACAAATGGACTCAGGTCTGGAAAATGGACGTTTTACAGTACCAAGGGGAAGGTCAAAAGTATTAAACAATATTAAAATTACAAACAAAAATAGTGACTTCTCAATACTTACAGGTAAAAATTTGAATAACGAACATTTGAACATTTGAATAACGAATGTTGAACGAAATAAAAAAAGCAATACAGTGGCGACTTTTACTTCATTATTCTTAATTCGTTGTTCTATTGTTCTATTGTTCTATTGTTCAAATATTGCATTTACCTGCGAATATTGAGAACTTACCAAAAATACACTAATGAATTCTGATAGTACAAAATTCATAATACATATAGCTACAACACTTTCATTACAGGAAAGCCAGGTAAAAAATACTATCTCAATGCTTAACGGGGGAGCTACTATTCCATTTATTGCCCGTTATAGAAAAGAAGCTACAGGTAATCTTGATGAGACACAAATTCAATCCGTTAAGCTCATGCTCGAAAAATTGGAGCGGATTGACAAACGTCGTGAAACTATATTTCAATCGCTTAATGAACAAGATAAGCTTACACCTGAACTGGAAGAAAAATTACTGCATTGTTATTCTTTACCCGAGCTTGAAGATATATATTTGCCATACCGCCCAAAAAGAAAAACGAGAGCTACGGTTGCAAAGGAAAAAGGACTGGAGTCGTTAGCGGAAAAAATTTTTTTGCAGGAACCGGGTGCCATTTCGGATATTGCAGTAAAATTTATTTCTGACAATATTCCTGCTCTTGAAGATGCACTTCATGGGGCAAGGGATATTATTGCCGAATGGATTAATGAAAATGAACTAAGCAGACAAAAAATAAGAAAATTATTCGAAACAGAAGCAATTATATATTCCGATGTAATAAAGGGAAAAATCGAGGAGGGTATAAAGTATAAAGATTACCACCGTTACAATGAACCATTACATAAATGCCCTTCCCACCGGCTTCTCGCAATACGCAGAGGTGAAACCGAGGGATTTTTACGTGTTTCAATAACACCACAGGAAGAAAAAGCATTAGAGATGCTTAATCGGTTGTTTATCAGAAACGATAGTGAATCTGCGATCCAGGTAAAAATTGCTATTAAAGACAGTTATAAACGATTGCTGCATCCTTCGATAGAAACTGAATTTGCAGCAAGCTCAAAAGAAAAAGCCGATGATGAAGCCATAAAGGTTTTCGCCACAAATCTCAGGCAACTGCTTCTGGCACCGCCGCTTGGTCAAAAACGGATTATGGCGATAGATCCAGGTTTTAATTCCGGATGTAAGGTAGTATGCCTTGATGAGCAAGGTAATCTGTTGGCTAATGTTACAATATATCCTCATAAACCGCAGGAAGAAACAAGGCAAGCCGTTAAACGAATAGTTACAATGGCTGACTCATATAAAATTGATGCTATTGCCATTGGAAATGGAACTGCAAGCAGGGAAACTGAACATTTTATCAGAAAAATCAGATTCAACAAAGAGATAAAAGTATATATTGTAGATAAAAGTATATATTATAAATGAAAGCGGAGCTTCAGTTTATTCCGCTTCAGCAATAGCCCGTGAAGAATTTCCGCAGTATGATATTACGGTTCGCGGGACAGTATCAATTGGAAGAAGATTAATGGATCCATTAGCAGAACTGGTAAAAATAGACCCAAAATCAATTGGTGTCGGACAATATCAGCACGATGTTGACCAAAATAAACTAAAATCAGGACTTGACTCTGTTGTTGAAAGTTGCGTAAATCATGTTGGAGTTGAGCTTAATACGGCAAGCAAGCATCTGCTGACATACATATCAGGTCTTGGAGAACAGCTTGCCCAGCATATTATTGATTACAGGAAAACCAACGGCCCTTTTTCTTCAAGATTACAATTGCATAAAGTTCCACGCTTAGGTTCCAAAGCTTTTGAACAATGTGCAGGTTTTCTTCGTATTCGTAATGGTGAAAATCCATTGGATAATACTGCAGTACATCCTGAAAGCTATAACATTGTTGAGCAAATGGCATCTAATTCCGGATGCACTGTTCATGAACTAATCAATAATCCCGAACTAAGAAAAAAAATTATTCCTGAAAAATATATCACCGTTGAACGTGGTCTGCCGACCATAAAGGATATTATTGAAGAACTCGAAAAGCCCGGAAGAGACCCAAGAAACATAATCAAAGTTTTTGAATTTGCCGGTAATATTTTTAAAATTGAAGATTTGAAACCAGGAATGATATTACCCGGAATTGTAACAAATATTACTAATTTCGGCGTTTTCGTTGATATTGGAGTAAAGCAGAACGGGCTTGTGCATATTTCAAATCTTGCAGATGAATTTATCAGCAACCCTGCTGATATTGTGCAGATACATCAACATGTCAAAGTTAAAGTGTTGAATGTTGATGTTGAACAACGTAAAATACAGTTGTCAATGAAACAGGGTGATATTTTATAATATTAACGTCATTGCGAGGAGGTACCTGGTATCTCTCATATAATGGGTTGCTGTCCACATTGCCGGGTTGTCGGCTCCTCCATTATTCAATGTCGTAAGGATTAATAATATTCAATTTTGCAATATTCTTAAAATCATCTGTATTTCTTGTAATAAGAGTAAAATCATTTATTAAAGCAGAAGCAGCTATTATAGCATCTGGTAACTTTGTCTTAAAGCTTTTACGTAGTTCAATAGTTTTATTAACAATACTTTCAGATAAACTGATGATATTCGCTTCATCTACAAAATCTTTTACTAATTCAAAACATTCTTTCTGAACTTCATTTTTAGGAGAAAAAGATAATGCTTCTATTTTATTGATAACAGATATATTTATTTCAGTATTAATAACATAATCCATAAAGTCTAAACCTTTCTTTGGATATAGACCGGAAGTATAATCAATTATAGTATTAGTATCTATTAAATATCTCTCTTCCATTCGTTACGCATTTGTTCCAATTGTTTATTCATTTCTTTACCTACTTCTTTAGGTATCCTATTTCTGAATTTTAAAGATAAGCTTTTTTTATTTTTCCTGATTGGCTTTTTTTCATTAATATTAATAAAATTAAAATTTTTAACTAATTCCAGAAAAAAATAGTACTTATCATCTGAAATATTTATGATTAATTGTTTCATTTATAATTATTTATTTTCAAATGCAAAAATAATTAATTTTACAATATTTCGTTTTTTTCAACTCTTAAAAAACCGCATCAGAAATTTCTCTTCCATGCATTTCTCATATTGAGTAATTCTTTTTCAATATCCAAATTCAATATAAGCAAGCAGGGCGGTGGTATCAAAAACATATCTGCTCATCTGTATTTATCTTTTGTTCTCTCTTCAAGCAATGTTTTTATAAGTTTTCCATTACCCGAGCCGCGTAATCTTTTCATTGTGGAATAAATATCATTCAAATCCTGTCTGCCCTTTTTTGTTTTTTTTAATGTGCGAACTTCCTTTTCTTTCGGTTCAACAGTAATATTTAATGTCTTTAAAAATGCAGAAGGGCATCAAATAATGTTTTGTTTTCAGTTCTGATTATGGCTTCCATAAAATGAATTTTAAAAGACAAATATATGCCTGAAATAATAAAAAAGCAAAAAATTTAGGCATTTTCAGCAATATGTGGCATTTTTTTTACCTTATCATAATTTACCGCTTACCATCACCCGGCTTTAAGTTCTTTGATGGCAGTTGTAAGTTCGGGCAGCACTTTAAATGCATCGCCGATAATTCCATAGTTTGCAACTTCAAAAATAGGCGCTTCGGGGTCTTTGTTGATAGCTACCATATATTTTGCGCCGCTAACACCTCCGATATGCTGAATGGCGCCGGAAATACCAACCGCGATATATAAATTAGGTGCTACGATTTTTCCAGTTTGACCGACATGCTCTTCATGCGGTCTCCAGCCCTCGTCGGAAACAGGCCGCGAACAAGCCGTTGCAGCACCAAGCGCTTCAGCTAGTTCTTCAAGAGGCTTCCAGTTTTCAGGCCCTTTCATACCCCTGCCGCCTGAAACAACTATCTCGGCATCAGTTAATAATATTTTTCCTGTTACTTTGCTTACTTCTTTCACTTTGGTTTTGAAATCGGTGTCGCTTAATTCAGGAGTAAAATTTTCTATTGCCGCACTGACCGGATTTTCGAATATACCAAAAGAATTTTGCATCAATGTCAGTATTTTCACATCAGTCTTTATTTGAAGATTAGTAAAAGCATTACCATTAAAAACACGTTTTCTGACGATAAAGGGCTCAATGCTTTTTGGTAAGCCGTTTACAGCAGGTGCAAAGCCGGCTTTTAATCGAACCGAAAGCCGTGGTGCAAGAGCTTTTCCTGCAAAATTATGAGCAAAAACAATTATTTTACTTGCTTCTTTTAGGGCAACTTGCGCAATTACCGATGTAAATGCCTGATTCTCCAATCCGCTAATTCTTGAATCATTCACTGCAATTATCTTTGATGCACCATAAATACCTAAGTTCTTCAATTCATTTTCAGGCACATTGCCTATTGATACAACAGAAACGGATGTACCAAGCTGTTTAGCGATATTATCAGCGTATGATACTAATTCAAAAGTCAGCTTTTTGAATTTTCCATCCCAATTCTCAGCATATACTAATATTGACATATCCAGTAAATTTAATTAATTAATATAAAATTTTTTTAATTATATCTTATTTTTTCTTTGTCTTCTTGTATTTAACCTCTGGTTCTTTAACCATATATGGAATT
>JACQWN010000409.1 GCA_016209245.1 Bacteroidia bacterium | reverse complement strand
GAATATAAAAAACAAAAAAGAAAAGAGAAAAGAAAAGAAAGAACAAAAACAATAATAATAAATATTGTTGTCGGTATTATTGCTTCCCTTATGACTGCAATTATTTTATATTTTTCACCGTTAAATACAAAGACTAAAGAAAGTAATAAATCAGATTTACAAAATCCTGTTACAAAAACTACAAAAGTTAAGTAATTCGCTAATTCAATTCAATATTTACCAAACGATCATTTAAAAAATCTGCTCAGTGCATAAAAGGGTGCTTATTCAATGCGGAGTTTAGCATATTTTTAAAGTTCATTGCAATTAATTATCTTTGTATCGGTTTGACAAGTAAGTGCTTTTAATTTCCGCACTGAAATAAACACCTTAACCATTAAAAATCTATATTTTATAAGATAAATACATAATAATTAATTAATCATTAATCGTATGGACTATAACACAACAAGAAGAAAGCTTATTTTGCCCGAGTATGGCAGGAATATTCAAAAAATGGTTGAATATGTTACTTATGTTCCCGACCGTGAGGAGAGAAATAAACTTGTGAGAGCAATTGTTCAAGTCTTATCAAATTTGTATCCGAATTACAAGGAAACCTACGATTTTAAAAAAAAATTGTGGGACCATATCGCTCTGATTTCCGATTTTAAGCTGGATGTTGATTATCCGCATGATCCTAAAAAAGCAGCGGAGTTATATAAAAAACCTAACAGAATTTCATATCCTAATAATAGTATTTCATACCGACATTATGGCAGTATTATTGAGAAAATGATAGAAAAAGCCATTACTTTTGAGGAGGGAGAAGAGAAGGATGCATTAATTCAACTGATAGCGAACCATATGAAGAAGCAATATTTATCATGGAACAGAGGTTCTGTTAGCGATGATATAATTTTTTCCGATCTGAAGGAATTGTCAAAAGGGAAAATTGATTTATTAAACAAATTCAAATTATTAGAAACAAGGGAAATTATTAGCCGGACAACCAAGAGAAATGTAAAAAGCAGCAGGCCTGTCAAAAGAATCAAAAGGCAGATAAGAAGAAAATATTAATAAAAATTATAAATTATAAAATGTCAAAGTTTGAAATCGAGGGCGGTTTTAAGCTAAAAGGAGATTTATTTCCTCAGGGAGCAAAGAATGAAGCATTGCAGGTAATATGTGCGGCTTTACTTACTACCGGGAAGGTCACTATACATAATATCCCTAATATCAGAGATATTACAAAGCTGATTGAACTGCTTGAAATAATAGGAGTTGATGTTATAAAAATTTCCGAGTCAACTTATTCATTCAGGGCTGTCAATATTGAGCAAAATTATTATAAGTCAGTTGAATTTATTGAAAAAGCTACTGCTTTACGCGGCTCTATATTGCTTTTAGGCCCTTTGCTTGGCCGTTTTGGCAAAGCTTATATTCCTAAACCTGGTGGTGATAAGATAGGACGCCGCCGGCTGGATACTCATTTTATGGGCTTTGAAAAACTTGGTGCAAAGTTGAATTATTTTCCTTCTCAAGGATTCTATCATATCCAAGCCAAAGAGCTTAAAGGAGCTTATATGCTTCTTGATGAAGCATCGGTAACAGGAACAGCCAATATAATTATGGCGGCGGTTCTGGCAAAAGGGACAACAACAATTTATCATGCTGCCTGTGAACCATATATTCAGCAATTGTGCAAAATGCTCATCTCTATGGGCGCAAAAATTTCAGGTGTAGGGTCAAATCTTTTGACGATACAAGGTGTTGACCGCTTATCAGGTTGCGAACATCTAATATTGCCCGATATGATTGAAATCGGAAGTTTCATAGGCCTCGCCGCTATGACTCAATCTGAAATAACCATTAAAAATGTTTCTTATCAAAACCTTGGTATTATTCCTGATTCATTCAGGCGGCTTGGGATAAAATTGGAAAAAAGAGATGATGATATATATATTCCTGTGCAGGACTATTATGAGATTGAGACATTTATTGACGGTTCAATCATGACTATTTCAGATGCAATCTGGCCGGGGTTAACACCTGATTTGCCCAGAGTTTTTCAGGTAGTCGCCACACAAGCGAAAGGCAGTATATTAATTCATCAGAAAATGTTCGAGAGCCGGCTTTTTTTTGTAGATAAGCTGATTGAAATGGGCGCTCAGATTATACTCTGCGACCCTCACCGCGCAACAGTCATCGGACTTAACCGCCAATTCCGGCTTAGAGCAATTACAATGTCTTCCCCTGATATTCGTGCAGGTGTCGCTCTTCTTATCGCAGCTTTATCGGCAGAGGGAAAAAGCATTATTCATAATATCGAACAAATTGACCGTGGTTATCAAAATATTGATGTACGGCTAAATAAAATCGGTGCACATATAAAAAGAACAGATTAAACATCCTGACATTTTGTCGGAATTATTCATAACATTACTAGTGGCAAAATTTTTGAGTGAATGAAAACGCTTTAAAATGGCTAAGATTAAAAGATTTAAAAAACGTAAAATGTCTGAGAATAATGATACCGGTAAAACAGCTACTATGAACATTGAACAGGAAACAAACAAGAATACTGACGATATTAAAGAGTCGGTGAATTTCGAAACAGAAAACTCCAAAGTTCCTGAAGATATTACTAAAAAAGATATAAAAAGCGATGAAACTGCACAAGTGCAGGAACAAGAGCAAAAACAGGAACAAGAACAAGCCACAAAAGAGGACATTCCACAAAAGTCACCTGAAGAAACAATAAAGGAGTTTCAGGACAAATATCTTCGTTTAGCAGCCGAATTTGATAACTACCGTAAAAGAACATTAAAAGAAAAAATGGAGCTCATAAAAACAGCCGGCGAGGATATTCTTATTAACATTCTTCCAGTAATTGATGATTTTGAACGGGCTCAACAATCAATAAGCTCAGCGACCGACATAGAGCCGGTTAAACAGGGAATTAATCTGATATATAATAAATTTATAGATTTTTTGAAACAAAGAGGAATAAAAGAGATTGAAGCTAAAGAAAAAGAATTTAATACTGAATTTCATGAAGCGGTGACAAAGATACCGGTTACCGAAGAAGCGCTTAAAGGAAAAATTGTTGATGTAATTGAAAAAGGTTATTTTCTTCATGATAAGGTAATCAGGTATTCAAAAGTGGTGATTGGTGAATAGAAATGCTTAAAAGATGTTTGTTTCACAAACATCTTTTAAGTCAAAAAATATTAATAATGGCTAAAAGAGATTACTATGAAATCTTAGGAGTTTCAAGAGATGCTTCAAAAGAAGAAATAAAAAAGGCATACCGGCAACAAGCGCTGAAATATCATCCTGATAAAAATCCGGGGAATAAAGAAGCTGAAGAAAAATTTAAAGAAGCAGCCGAAGCTTATGAAGTATTAAGCAATGATGAGAAGAGGAAAAGGTATGATCAATTTGGCCATGCCGGTGTAGGTGGCGCTTCGGGCGGCGGGTTTAACATGACCATTGAAGATATTTTCAATTCTTTTGGAGATATATTCGGTAATTTTGGCGGTTTTGGCCGATTCGGAGGCTTTGGTGGCAGCACCCGCCGTGGTAAACGTGTAAATAAAGGTTCCGATTTACGTGTAAAAGTAAAGCTGAACCTGCATGATATTGCATACGGAGTTGAAAAGAAGCTAAAAGTTAAAAAGCAAATTTCTTGTGATACCTGCAATGGAACAGGAGGAGCTCCGGGTTCCTCTCCCCAATCCTGTTCTACTTGTCATGGAACAGGGTATGTAACACGTGTTACCAATACATTTATCGGTCAGATTCAAAATACGACAACATGTCCGACATGTATTGGAGAAGGGACATCAATCAAAAATTATTGTAAAACATGCGGTGGCGAAGGATTAATTCCGGGAGACGAAATAGTGTCTGTCAGGATACCTGCCGGTGTTGCCGAAGGAATGCAAATGGCAGTAAGCGGAAAAGGCAATTCCGCCAGAAGGGGAGGAGTAAATGGCGACCTTATCGTAGTTATTGAAGAAGAAAAACATCCTGAGCTTATCAGAGATGAAAATGATCTTATTTATAACCTGTTGTTAAGTCTTCCACAAGCTGTATTAGGCGATACTATCGAAATTCCGACTATTGAAGGTAAAGCCAAAATAAAAATTGAACCCGGAACCCAGCCCGGAAAGATTCTTCGCCTTCGTGAAAAAGGATTACCTGAACTGAACAGTTACAACAAAGGCGATTTATTGGTGAATATTAACGTCTCGATACCGACAAACCTATCGAAAGAAGAACGAAAAATATTCGAAAAATTTCTTGAATCACCTAATTTTAAACCAAATCCAACATCTTCCGATAAAAATTTCTTTGAACGGATGAGAAGTTATTTTGAATAATATCATTTTGAATCCTGCAATAGAGTCAGTGACCCAAACCCCCCTTCTTTACTGCAAGAACGCGTGGCGGTAAGAGTTAATTTTCCGTCTTCGGAACCGGTAACTTTAATCTTTAATTTCCTTTCCCATTCACCCGGTGATGTTTCTTTCCAATCTGTAGCGCTTTCAATTATTAATCCGGCAGCTTCAAATTTAGTATCCTGCAAAACTATTTCACATACCTTATGAGTAAAAGCTACTTTAACTATTACAATTAATTCATCTCCGGTTTTATATTTTTCTTTCTTTTCGCCCTGAACCTCAAATTCGATTTCACAGGCATAGAGCTTGAACATTGAGAGTACTAAATAAAGTAATGCAAACAAAAGCATTCCTTTTCTCAAATTCCAAATTCCAAGTCTCAAATTCCAAATTCCAAGACCCAAGAAGAAGAGGAGAATTGTAAGTTTATTTAAAATTGAGGCAAGAATACGCTTTAATTCGGAGGATTCATTTTGTATTAATCTTTCACAAAGGTCGTTTTTTTTCATAGTTTTTATCTTTTTTAATTTAGAACTTAATCCTTGGGACTTGAGTCTTGGGACTTCATAATTGAAGATGTTCCGGTATCCTTTCAAGCGATACAATAGATTCTAACTTTTCGTTTTCACGAATAATATGCGGATTTCCATCAACATCAATCATTATAACTTTTGGCCTGTATGTTATGAACTGAAGCCACTGTGTCATATTATAAGCACCTGTCCGGCTTATTACAATATGGTCGCCTTTATTTAGCAATGGAAAAGTTATATGCTCCCTTATTACGTCAATATTCATACATAACGGTCCATATATTGTACAATCTTCAGTATAAGGGGAAAACGGCTGAGCAGGTGTAATTTTATGGTCATACCAGAATGACGTAAAAAGATGATTAACACCGACATCAATAATTGTAGCCCGTTTACCATCGGCAAGTCGTTTATTTGCAATAACTGTGCCTAATATAAATCCTGCATCGTCAATCAATGCCCTTCCGGTTTCAAGGATCAGGACCGGTAAATGTTCAGCATTGATTTCCGACTTAATCAGAGCAGAAGTAATAGCATCGGCATAATCATCAAAGCTTGGGCAGGTATCGGTTCCCGGTAGATATGCTCCTTTCAGCGTATTTTTCGAAGCAAAACCGCCGCCAATATCTATATATTTAATATTGTGCTTGAATTTTTTTTCAATTCTTACTGCGAGTTCAGCTAATTTTGACGCCGTCACACCATAAGGATAAGCAGCCATGATATATGTACCTATATGACTATGTAATCCGCATAATTCAATCTTTTTGTTCAGCAATATCCTGCTGACCGCTTCCCATGCTTCGCCATTCTCGTAGTTGAAGCCGAAACGCGACCATTGGGGAAAAATCCCCGCATCAAGATTAATTCTTACTGAAATTTTTGGAACTTTATTTAATCTCTCGGCAAGGTCGGATATTAAATAAAGCTCGTCGAAAGAATCAATATGAATATATGCATTATCTTTTATTGCAGTTGAAAGCTCTTCGGCGCTTTTATACGGTCCATTAAAAATAATATGCTTTCCCTCAATCCCATTTCGTTTAGCTTTCTCATACTCAAAGCCCGAAACAACTTCCGCCCATGACCCTTCCTGATGAAAGACCCTGCAAACTGCATCCAGATAATTGGTTTTATATGACCATGCAAACTGAACTTTTGGATATCTTGTTGTAAATGCTTTCTTTGCCTGACTATAAATTTCTCTGATAATTCTTTCTGAAATCACATATAAAGGTGAACCAAAAGTTTTAATCAGTTCCTTTACAGCCAACCCATCAATATGGGTCATCGGTTCATATTCTGTTCTTAAACCGAATTTATTCGGCATTTGTCCTGTAATTCTTTTAATAACAGGACGTTCGTATTGAAGTTTTTCCATATTGTATATTTTAAAAACTGTCAGACATTTTAAGTTATTATTACATTATACATGACGCTCAATTGTCTTACAGACGAATTGAGGTCGCCTGACTTTCGTTCGTCCACAGGACAACGAAACGTCATATTTCTATATTTGCGGAAATTTATTCCGTGCATAGTATAACTGACTTTGTCATAATCTAAAGTGTAAAAACTTGTGGCGTTTTTCAATTTTCTTTGCCATATTTTATGTTTTATAACATATTTTTTATATCATTTTAATATTATTTTTGCATCATCTCATTAACCATGTGTTAAAGGAGTTACGAAATCGTAGTGTTTTACTCTGCGATTTTTGATTTAATCAATTTTTCGTGATTATAATTTAAGGTAAAAGCTGTCCAGAGAAAAATATCACCATTCATTCTTTTATCGAGAATTATAATATAATCAGGTTCATTTTTTAATTCAAGCCAGATGCAAATTCTGTTTTTTCCATTTCTAACCTGAGGCCAAACTTTAAGTTTCCAATAATCGCAATTCTCTATTACCGGCTTAGCCCATTTAATTCGTTCGCATCTTCTTAAATCTGGTTCTCTTTCATTTTCAATATCTCCTTTATGAGTCATGTGATAAAACGTATATGCTTTATCCTGAAATAATGGATGTCTTTTCAAACAAATCTTAGTCCCTCTAAAAAAAGGTTTGCTATCAATAAAATCCGCTTTAAAAGCTAAATAAACAACTTCAATATACTCATGCCAATTTCCACTATATTCTTCTAATATGATAATCTCCGGCAAAACAAATTCCTTATTTTCCATTGCCTGCTTTTGTACGGGGTTTCCAAATAAATATATTTACTTTTTCTTCTTTATATAATGTGCTAAACTTCAATGAATACCCGGATTTTTTTTTAATTTTTTCTATTAATCTCAATTTTGTCGGGCTATTCGACAATTCTCTGTGAACATAAGAAATAGCGCCGGTAAGAAAATCTGTAAGTTGAACAAGCTCTACTTCGTGTGAGCGAACATGCTGAATTTTTCGTATGATGCTTTTTGAATAATCATAATGATTGTTACGAAGAATCTCTTGTAATTTAATAATCTTACCCTGACTTTTAGTGTCTTTAATATCCAGGTAGATGTTATATCCATATTTTGGATCAAATATCACTTTAAGAAGATCGAAATACATTTTATAGTAAAAAGTGTCATGGGTTTGTCCACTTTAAGCAAATCAAAATACATTTTATAGTAAAAAGTATCATGAGTTTGTCCATATTGCTCGTGATTTAATTTAGATTTATCAGGAACTACAAGAACTCTGAAATGCAAATCATCATCATCAAAAAAATAATCAACAATATCTTCATAAAAAGCAAGTTTTGCAGGTGAAACTTTGTTCCACTTCAATTCAAAATTATGACTTAGCTTATGCTTCATTTTTATTTCCCGTAATCTGGAAAAAATTTCATCTTTCTTATTTAAGGGACACCACACTGCACCAAGTGTCATAATTTTTGAATTATCGTTTTCAAGATGGCAACTTTCATCACAGTATATATTGTATTCAAGTAGCATAAAAAATTTTATTTAGTATGTAAATATTAAATTTTCTGAACTCATATTATTCTTATAAATTTTAATAATCTATCAAAGTGTCTGACAGCTTTTCAATATTCTCCAAACGTCGAAATTTTTTCAAATTCCTTGACGTTAGTTATCAAATCCCATGAATAGCGAATGAACATTTTACCAATTTCGTACCGTTTAAAAGGTATAACATTCATTCCCAAAGCGAGCTTGACCATAGCTTCAGGGATGTTCTGCCCTGCACCGACAGCCAGATAAACCCATGCCGGTATTCTTGGATTTATTTCAATTACATATAATTCATCTTTATCTGTCTTGATTAATTCCAATTCCATACCTCCGCGCCACTTTGTCGCCTTTATTATTTTACGGGTCAGCTTCAGCATATTCTTATCATCAAGAGTGATTCCTCCCCATGCTTTTCCTTTATCGGTTATATATTGCTTCCGCATAGGAACAGCGCAAATTGTATTACCTTTGCCGTCACCAAGGGCGACTACATTAACCTCAGTACCCTGAAGAAATTGCTGAATTACGACCGGTACACCCCATTTAGCCGCTATTTTGTCGAAATACATTTTTACCTGTTCCGGATTATAAGCAACCCATGCATCATAAAATTTACCTTTTACCATTTATCCCTATTTCTGCTAATCGTTTTTCCGATTTCATAAAAGTATATAGCTCTGCATCAAAATTAGGGATAAGTACATTAATTTTTTCAACAGAATGAATGTATTCTATGCGCTGCATTAAATTTTCTGTGCCGGCCGAGGGATAAGGAATCTGGTAGGTTTTATCCACCAATTCTTTCATATAAATTCCAGGCTCCAGATTTTCATAAGCCAGCCCAATAATCCGCGGCTTAAAAAACTTGGAATCACAAAGCCCTCTGATTACAGGTATTCCGGGACCAGGATTATCAATTGCATTTAAACCAGTGACTGCTACTGTGATATTTTTTTTCATCTTATTCTTCTATTAATCTATATTGCTTCAAAATACTTTTAAAATCAACTAAATCCTTTTCAATAGTTGAAGCTAAAACATTATATTTTTCAATAAAATGTTTTTTAATTTCTTCAGGTGAAGCGTTTTTTTTAATAAGCTCAATCATTTCAGCACCGACAGGATTACAAGAATAAGAATCACCGGTTGCAGGGTCAAAAATAAATCCGTTTTCACTGACAGCTAAATTTGGCTTGACTTTCATTTCATAAAAATTAAAAATTTTCAAATACAAAGATAAAAATTTTTGCAGAAATATTAATTCTTAATTATCTTTCTGATAATCTTATCATTATTTACCTGAATTTGTATATTGTAAACTCCGCATGCAAGGCCATCGGTTGAAATGAAGTGTTTCATTGATTTTGGATTTAATAGTTTATCGTTGTAAACTTCATTGCCCTGGACATCATAAATCATTATATTTATTTCTCCGTGTTGTGCATTTTTTATTTCAACAACTATTTCGCCGTTATTCGGGTTCGGAAAAATATTGCACTCGAAATCTGCAATTGAATTATTGATTGAAACACCATCGGTAATAATAACTGTTGTATCAGCATAACCTATACAGCCATAACTATTTTCAACGGTAAGCGATACAATGAAAGTATCGGCTACAGAATAGATATGATATGGAGAAGCTGAGCTGTCGGATGTACCGTCGCCGAAATCCCAAATCCAGCTTTCCGCATAAGGTGCGATTGCATCAAACCAGATAGTGTCGTAGGTATGCATTGTCCCCGATGTATTTATTGAAGGATTAAAAACCGGTATGGTTGTAATAGTTACCGAACAAGGAATAATTGTAACCGGCGATAGAATGTCATTGGAATTGATGGTAATATTAGTATAATAAGTACCCTCAGACAACAGCGAATCGTTTATCGTAAGAATAACTGCATTGCTGTTTCCCGATGTGATGCTGCCTGTGAAGGAAGATAATGTCAGCCATTCCGGTAAAGCGTTTCCTGCGCCCCATTGTATTGCATTGGCTATTATATGAGCGGCATTATTGTCATAGGCATAAAAATCAAATGCGATATATATTGCCTTTCCTATACCGATTGTGCGGAATGTAACAATGTCATAACTGCTGTATGCCACAACGGTCGTGGCGTCAGTATTGGTAATGTTGTAGCAGAAAGTCGCATTTTGGCCAGTCAGCGGAGTAGTCACCTGGTCAAGCAGAGGATGTCCTGGAACTGCTATTGTCAATGTGTATGTACTTGCATTTGTATAATAATTACCTGAGAAAAGTCCGGTATTAAATACACACTGGCTGTTTGCTCCGGTTCCAGTGAATATAACCGTGCCACCTGAGTTGACAAAAGTCTGAAGTACAGATGCAAAACTTGTGAATACCGAAGGAGAACCTGATTCCTGCTCGGGTATCAGTAATATATTTTTACCTGCTAATGCTGTTTGGAGTGTTGCAGGATCAGTAGTGTTTATCTCAGTAAGATTGTAATCTGTAAAATATTGATTAATAGCATTTATTGTATTTGGATATTCTGTTATTAAGTCAACCCCATAAGTAAGCGACAATACTTCAATTGAATTACCGGCTATGGAATAATTAAGCACACTGCCGCCAATATTTTCAATAATTAAAGTATCGGTATTACCAGGATTACATTGTGTGATATTGAAGATGAATACAGGCGGATCAATAAATATTGCAGGGGCAAGCAGCCCGTTTCCTGTCATGCATATTGCAGTGTCGCCGGCTGAGGTTATTATAATTGCAGTATCAGCATAAAAACTGTCAGCAACGGGAGAAAATGTCACCGAGATGTAACCGGTTTGGTCCGGTTGAATTGTCTGTGCTACAGGTGATAATAAGAATACACCGGCTGAGTTTTGGATGTCATAAATAATCAAAGGAGCGCATCCGGTATTTGTAATCACAAGGGAATCAACAGCGTCATTCCATTGCAACACATCGCCAAAGTGAATACATGATGCCGAGAGATTGATTTCTGGTGAGCCCGAAACTACCATATTGCAAGAAATTGCTAAGGAAGGATTAAGCGGATCATTCGTCATTAATGTTAAAAAAGATGTATAAACGCCATTATCAAGCCCGGCTGAACTGAAAGACACATTAATATCCTGCCAGCTACCTGCATTCACTGCTCCTGATGTTGAAGATAACGAGAGCCATGGCGTTCCGGTTGTTCTGATTCGTGCACGATGCATGTCAGTGCCATAA
>JACQWN010000408.1 GCA_016209245.1 Bacteroidia bacterium | reverse complement strand
CGATTCATTAGGAAGTTGGGGATCAGGCATGCACGACACTCGCTGGATGGATTCTGTTTTTGAGCCGCCATATATGAAGGCCGATTATACTGCAACTTTTACCGTTAGTCAACAGGAAAGCGAACAAAAGCCCGAAGATAATACAATGAATATTTCATTTCTTGTTCGGGATTCGGTTTATGCCCATGACCAGGGTATCCAAACCAGTGAAATTGCACCATCAATGTATGATGGCGCTGCCGATGGAGATGCAATGGGAACTCAGTTTTTTGTTCCTATTGACGATACGGTTAGTTCAATATCTGTTTTTATTGATGACGAAACTACTGTCGGAACTATGATGACTGCAGAGCTTTGGAAATACGATGATGTTATCGGCCAATGGGTGCTTGTCATTGATGGTGAAGAACATATTATTGAAGCGGCTGATATTGATAATTGGGTAACTATGAAGCTGACTTCAGAAGACGGATTGCAGGAATATATCCTTGGAAACACTTTTTATTCTGCAATGATTTCATGTACCTGGGGTACCGATATCCTTTGGCTCGGTGATGATAAATCCAATACTTTTGTCCATGCTTACAATTGGGAAACGTCACTCAGACTTGGTACAACTTGGTATTGGACAACCAATACGCCGATGGTGAGGTTAAACTTTTGCAGAAGCGGTATCGGGTGTGAACCTCTTATGGCAAATGTTGTTCCGACCAATGAAATTTGTTTTGGAGCAAACGACGGAACAGCAACAGCTCTAACTGCCGGTGGAGATGGAAATTTCCAATATGTATGGTCAAACGGCGGTACTAATTCTTCAATTAATAATCTTGCACCGGGAACTTATAGTGTAACTATTACTAGTCCAATATGTCTTCAGGATACAGTGATAAATTTTACAATCAGCGGTTCATCCCAGATTCTTAATGTTTCTTATGTTAAAACAAACCCAACATGCGGGTTAAATAACGGAACGATTGATTTAACCGTTACAGGAGGCGAGGTGCCTTACAGCTTTACATGGTCAAACGGCGCAACAACAGCAAATCCTGATAACCTTGCAGAAGGCAGCTATTACTATACAGTTACTGATTATTTCGGTTGTGAAAAAACCGGTTTTATTACCCTGTCCGACCCATTTTATTTGAATTTTTCAATGGTCGCTACTCATATTTCATGCTTCGGCCAAACCGACGGCAGCATTAATTTATCTGTATCAGGCAATGGTTCCCCATTTACTTATGTATGGTCGAATAGTGCAACAACACAGGATATTAGCGGACTTAGCCAAGGAACATATTATGTTACTATTACCGACGTTAATGGATGTACAAAAGTCGGTTCAAAAGGTATTACAGAACCTGCTTTATTAGAAACTACACTTAATGCAACAGATATTTCCTGCTTTGGTGTAAATGACGGTTCAATTGACATTGTTGTTTCCGGCGGAATTGCACCATATTCTTTTACTTGGTCAACCGGCGCTACAACCGAGCCGCTAAATAATCTTGCAGAAAATATTTATTATGTAACCGTTTCGGATCATAATTCCTGTCCAACAGTTGATTCCGCTGAAATAGCTGAACCGCCTTTACTCGAATCCATTATAATCCATTCCGATGTTATTTGCTTTGGCAGTGCAAACGGCTCTGCCAATCTTACAGGTTCTGGTGGAACACAACCTTATTCTTTTATATGGTCGAACGGCCAAACCACTGAAGATATTGATAGTCTTTTACAAGGTATTTATTCTGTAACTGTTACAGATGCTCATAATTGCGTAACATATAATACAACAACGATAGGAACCGACCCTCTTATAACACTATCCATTTCTACTACTAATGCTTCGTGCGGTGCCAGCGACGGAACTGCAACAATTACTCCTTCAGGCGGTGTTTTATTGATACAGCAGCTATTATTAGCAATTATACAACTTTGACTGCAAGCATTAATATTTTTAACAATGTATCATGTAATGGTTTCTGCGATGGAGATGCTACTATAACTGCCTCGCAAGGCGCACCGGGATATTCATATTTATGGAGCAGCGGCCAGTCAACTGTAACAGCCGGGAATCTATGCCCCGGCACTTATATTGTTACTGTTACCGATAGTGAAAATTGCATGGCAATTGATCAAATCACAATAACCCAACCTAATATTTTGCAATCGGATGTTACAGGACCCGATTTGTTTTGTTATGGTGATGCCGATAGCGATATTGATTTAAGTGTAACCGGCGGTACATCTCCATACTCCTATAGTTGGTCAAATGGTGCAACAACACAAGATATTTCAAATCTGGCAGCAGGGAGCTACAGCATTACAATTACTGATGCAAACGATTGCCAAGCTTTTGATGGAATTACTATAAACCAACCGGCTGCTTTAACTGCTTCATTTGACAATACAATGATTTCATGTAACGGTGCAAACAACGGAGAAATAAATCTGAATATAAGCGAAGGAACATCTCCTTATTCATATTTATGGACGACAGGTGATACTATTGAAGACTTAAGCACCCTTGGTCCCGGTTTTTATTTTGTTACTATTACAGATGCTCATGGTTGTACAATTATGGCTCTTACGACAATTACCGAACCGGATATATTAGCTGTTACATATACATCACATAATCCATGGAACGGCAATAATGGAGATATTGATTTAGAAGTGTCAGGCGGGACAGAACCATATTCATATCTTTGGAATGACGGTACAACAACTGAAGACCGTACCGGACTAGCTGCAGGGAATTATTCAGTGGTGGTAACAGATGCTAACAGTTGTACAGCTTTGTCATCCTCAATAGTATTGACAACAGGTATAAACGAAACAGATGTTATTAAACCAATTGCAGTTTATCCCAACCCGACCAAAGGTTTACTCCATATTGATAATGCTGCTAATGCAACTATAACAATTTACGATATGCTTGGAAAAGTAGTTATGGGTGTCAAAAAAGCTTCCGATAAATTTACTTTCGACTTGTCGAAGAAACCTGAAGGGGCTTATTTTGTAAAGATTATTACCAACAATAAGACCATTACACGGAAGATTATTCTGACTAAATAGTGTCTGTCTGTAATGTCGAAATTTGCCACTAATTGCACGAATTAAAA
>JACQWN010000377.1 GCA_016209245.1 Bacteroidia bacterium | reverse complement strand
TCGCCCTTTCGCCCTTTCGCCCTTTCGCCCTTTCGCCCTTTCGCCCTTTCGCCCTTTCGCCCTTTCGCCCTTTCGCCCTTTCGCCCTTTCGCCCTTTCGCCCTTTCGCCCTTTCGCCCTGTCGCCCTTTCACCCTTTCGCCCTTTCGCCCTTTCGCCCTTTCGCCCTTTCGCCCTTTCGCCCCTTCGCCCCTTCACCCCTTCAAATATTCCCCATTCCCCAATTCTGTTAAAAGAGTATGCAAATTCAATTTTTAAAGTGGACTCTTTATGATTTTTAAAAATCTCTTTTTGTAAAATAAGTAATAATATATATTTTTGCCTGAATAATTCATGAATTTATATTTTAACCAGATTTGTGAATTATTCAGATTATTTATTTATTAAAAAAATATCAATATGTCAGTAAATAAAGCAATTTTAATAGGAAATGTTGGAAAAGATCCTGAAGTCAGATATCTTGAAAACGGTGTCGCAGTCGCAAATTTTTCTTTAGCTACAAGCGAAGTATATAAAAATAAAGCAGGCGAAAAAATTACAACAACTGAATGGCATAATATTGTTTTATGGAACCGCCTGGCCGAAACAGCAGAAAAGTTTGTTAAAAAAGGTACTCCATTATTTATTGAAGGAAGAATAAGGACCCGGCAATGGGAAGATAAAGATGGAAATAAACGCTATACTACGGAAATTGTCGGCGATAATATGCAATTACTTGGACGCAAACCTGAAACTGAACCCAATATCCATCCTGAAGAAAAAGAACAGGCAGAAAATCCTAATGATTTGACAGCACAGCAGGAAAACGCCGATGATCTTCCATTTTAATTTATTATTATATAAAGCCCCAAGCCCCAAGCTCCAAGCCCCAAACCCCAAGTCCAAAGCCCCAAGCTCCAAGCTCCAAGCTCCAAACTTAAAACTTGGAATTTGAGACTTGGAATTTGAGACTTGGAATTTGAGTCTTTGAATTTGGGTCTTTAAATTTGGAATTTGCTTCTTATTATTCAGCAATGTCTGTATTAATTAATATTACCAATTTAACATTATCTACAAATGTTATTGGGATAGCCTGTCTGGTATGCCTGATAACAGCTTCAGCTCTTTTTTCCGCTTCTGAAGTTGCTTATTTTTCTCTTACCCCATCAAATATTAATTCTCTGAAAAAAAGAAATACATCAAAATCAAGATGTATTTTAAAAAATCTTAAACATCCGGAACGACTGCTCGCTGTCATATTGATTGGTAATAATCTTGTAAATATCGGCATTGTAATTCTTTGTGCATTTCTGACAAATCCATTTGTAGATAAATATTTTTCCAATGTTGGCGGATTTATATTTCAGACAGTGATGATTACCTTTCTTATTTTGTTATTTGGTGAAATAATACCAAAAGTCTATGCCTCACGGATTCCTATTCAAATAGCTTCACTCATGGCTTTTCCTTTGTATTTTCTCGATAAAATATTTCTTCCGGTAAGCATTATCCTGATAAAATCATCATTAATCGTTAATAAAAATCTCTCAGGAAAGAATAATCTCTCTATGGAAGATATTTCTCATGCTATTGATATTACTGGAAAAGAATTAAAAGAAGATGAAAAAATATTGAAAAGTATTGCAAGCTTTGGCACTATTGAAGTTAACGAAATTATGAAATCAAGAATGGATTGGGTAAGTGCCGATATTTCATTTAATTTTAATAAGTTAATCTCTATTGTACTTGAATCGGGTTATTCGCGTATTCCCGTTTATGAAAATAATTTTGATAATATAAAAGGTATATTATATATTAAAGATTTACTTCCTTATCTTAATGAAGGGGAAGATTTTAAATGGCAAAATCTCATTCGGACTCCATATTTCGTTCCTGTTAATAAAAAAATTGATGACCTTTTAAGGGAATTCCAATCAAAAAAAATTCATATGGCTATTATTATTGATGAATATGGAGGAACAGTTGGTATAGTGACATTGGAAGATATTCTTGAAGAGATTTTCGGCGAGATTAAAGATGAATCTGATGAAATTGAAGATAAATATTTTAAGGTTGATGAAAATAAATATATTTTTGAAGGGAAAACATTATTAAACGATTTTTATAAAATTACCGGCATCGCTGATTCAACATTTGATAAAATTAAAGGAGATGCTGAAACTATTGCCGGATTAATACTTGAAATTAAAGAAGAAATACCGGTAAAACATGAGGAAATCAGATATATGAATTTTATTTTCAAAATTATTGCCGTTGATAATCGCCGGATAAAAAAAGTTATTGTAAATATAGATAACATTTAGAATGTTGCAAGAATACAAGATTTTAACTATTTGTATATTGTTGTTGTGTAGCTGCGAAGAGCGATTTATTCCAAAACCACGCGGATATTTCAGGATTGATTTACCGGCAAAGGAGTATCAAATATTTGATGGAAATTGCCCTTACAAATTTGAATATCCAAAATATTCAAAAGTATGCCCCTATAAAGGACAACAAAAATCATATTGCTGGCTCGATATTGTATTCCCTGCCTTTAAAGCCGAGCTGAATATCAGTTATTTTACTCTTAACGATACAAATCTTTCCTATTATATCCAGGATTCGCAGAAATTCGCCATGAAGCATAACCTTAAAGCCGATGCAATAAATGAAGAGTTATTTATTAATTCAGAAAGAAAGGTATATGGTACATGGTATGAAATAAAAGGTAATACCGCTTCATCATTACAATTTTATCTAACCGACAGCACAAAAAATTTTTTTAGGGCAGCTTTATATTTTAATGTTCATCCTAACAAGGATTCTCTTGCCCCGGTAGTCGAATTTATAAAATCTGATTTAATTCACTTAATCGAATCGTTTGAATGGAAAGAATAACCGCATTGGGGGATTATGAGACTAACCCCACACTTCAGTGTGGGGTATGATGAAGGCGCACCCACACCTCCAACCGGCTTTAGCCGGTTTGCTGCAGGAAGTTCACTGAAGCGGACCAAGAGAAGGGGCGTGTGTATTCGCTTAGCCCCCATACTAAAGTATGGGGTTATTCTCATTTCTCATTGACAGCATTGCTATATTTAATTTGTAAATTACTAAATGCCATATATTTATAAAATCCATCATGCTGATGTCATCCTCGGGTTATGGAGGATTACAGAAAACGCATCAGAGCTTGTTACTCAAATTCAATTAAATGAAGAGGAGAACAACCAATTCACAAAATTTATGAATAACCGGAGAAGAACCGAATGGCTTAGTACCCGGTTATTGCTTAAAGAACTGCTTGGCCCAGATAAAGTTATTATATATGATGAAACGGGAAAGCCTTATTTAAAAGACAATTCATATAAAATCAGCATAACCCATACAAAAGGACTTTCAGCAGTGATTATCAGTCGTAAATATAATGTAGGAATAGATGCAGAGTGTCTTTCAGACAGGATTCAACGAATTGTTTCAAAATTTATTTCTGATGATGAAATGAAAGCTCTTTACAAGCAAAATCAAATATTACATTTGTATTTACATTGGTGTGCAAAGGAAGCGCTGGTAAAACTACTTGGTAAAAAAAATCTTGTATTCGACAAAGATATTCAGATTCAGCCATTTATGCCGGAAGATAAAGGTGCTTTCCATGCCAAAATAAATATTGAAAATATTTATTCGGAATACTGCCTGAATTATTTTATTTTTGAGAATTATGTTATTGTATATTCTTATATATCAATACTTGGGTAAACTCTCCAAGAAAGATTAATTTCATGTATTATAAACCAGATTTTTTACGTAATTCTTCAATCATACGATCTTTTTTCTCGAGAGCTTTATCTTTTTCCTCGAGGGCTTTATCTTTTTCTTCGAGGGCTTTATCTTTTTCCTCGAGGGCTTTATTTTTTTCGTGCAACGCCTTATTTTTATTCTCTCTTAGTTTTATTTCATGGTCAAGTTGTTCTTTCGTTGTATCGAGTTGTTCTTTCGTAGAATCCAATTCTTTTTCAGTTTCAACGAGTTTCTGCTCAAAAAAACTAATTTTATTGTCCCTTTTAATCAATGCTTTCAAATATTCGTCTTCGGCGTACATTTGTTCTTCCAACAAGGGATTCTCAATAGCAGCCGACCGCAGCCGCACTATGACACGGTCTAAAAAGCCTGGAAAAAATTTTCTGATTAGCCGTAACCGGTGATCGTTGTCCTTTACCCTCGACTTCTGGTCAAACAATTTTAATAAAGCGTATAATTTGGTTTTATATTCATCGTTTTTGTATTCATCTTCTTGAATGTTATGCAGATTGGGCAACTGAACCACCAATATATTGTAGCTTAAATTGTCAATAAATTCGTTATGCTTCTGAAAGCTCCGGTTTTTAAAAACCCCGGTTTTTATCCGGTCGGTTCTAATCAATAAATCGTTTATTTCATTCTCGATTCTAAAATTCAGGATAAATACAGGTATTAATTTTATAGGCCTGTCTACAATTTCGATTGCCTGGGTTTCGGGGTCAACAATTTCTTTTTTCAGTTTTCTCTGAAAATTTTTACTGATATATCGTTTAAACCTGAATATGTCATCAGGTTCGCTTGCTTTTTGCAATTCAATCATTATCAATTCTTCGCTACCGTCGGGAAGTTCAATGGTTGCTGTAAAATCAAGATGAAACAGCTTAATGTCGTCCTTTGTTTTCGGGTCGGGAATGGCGGCGTAAATTTCCTGCATTTCCTTTTTCTCGGGATGCGTCAGTGGTTCGAGGTGCAGTTTCTTGATTTTTTCGTTTATCAAAGTTGATAAGACGATGATTGCTGATTCGGGGTCGTCCATTAAATATTTGAAAACCACGTCATAAATCGGGTTCGGGATAATCAGGTATTCTGATTCTTTAATATTTTCAGTTGTATTTTCCATATCCTGATATTGATGTATTTTCCGTGCAAATTTAATGAAATTTATGTTTGTTTTGAAAAATTGGCTAATTTAGGCAATTATTTTCGAATCGTATCTGATATGACAATTATTCCAAAAATTTATAACCGACTCACTGCATCCCTGAATAAGCAAAAATTATTTGCAGTGCTTATTGACCCCGACAAGCAAACAAATGACGGGTTGTCGCTGCTCATTGAATCATCAAACAAATGTGAAGTTGATTTTTTCCTGCTTGGTGGAAGTCTTATTTCAACTGCTTTAGATAAAATAATAGACACTATCAGACAAAACAGCTCGATTCCGGTGATCTTATTTCCTGGTAGTCTGCTGCAAATTTCGGAAAAAGCAGATGCAATCCTTTTACTGTCTTTAATTTCAGGGCGAAATCCTGACTTTCTTATTGGACATCAGGTTATTGCTGCTCCATTATTAAAACGTAGCAGACTTGAGGTACTTCCAACCGGCTATATCCTGATTGATGGCGGAAAGATGAGTTCAGTCGAATATATCAGCAATACCAAACCGATTCCATCAGATAAAGTTGATATTGTTGTAGCGACAGCTATTGCAGGCGAAATGCTCGGGAAAAAACTTATCTATCTGGAAGCCGGAAGTGGTGCAATAAAACCTGTTTCAGCTCAAATTATCAGTAAAGTAAAGGAAAACATTTCGGCTCCCTTAATTGCAGGTGGTGGATTAACAACAGCATCTCAAATAAAAAAAATTTGCATGGCAGGCGCTGATATTATTGTTGTCGGCACTGCTATTGAACATGATATAAACCGCCTCAAAGAGTTTTCAGATATTATACACCGGCACTAATCTGAATTATTCAGGTTAATAGGATTGTTGCCAATTAACGACATTTCAATCCCAACAGAAATCCTTGGTAATTCAGGATAGTTATACGAGTTTTTAAACATATTTGATAATCTGTATGTACATGTAAAGGCATACTTGTTAAATCCTAATTTCAGATTTATTCCATAAATATAATCTTCAATATATCGTAATCCTCTGTTTTCAACTATTATTTTTCTGGCTTTATTATTGGTTTCTGCCGTCGGTTTGTCTTTTGTAATATGATATGAGGATATAATAGAGCCGCCATAGATTCCCAAATCAAGGTAAGTGCCGAGCATATCTCCTCTTCTATTAAAATTAATTCTATTGTAAAAACTAATAGATATCGGAGATGAACCGAGCCATTCTTTTTTATGAATTATTGTGTCGGGAAACTGTTTTCCGTCGTTTTGCTTAAAATAATAATTAATAAAACCGTAATGAAGTCGCATACCTATACTATAATAATCTGATATTTTCTTTTTATAGTATAATGCCATATCAAAGCAACGTGAATTACTATAGTCTATTTTGACAGAATCGCTTTCAGGTTTACTTACAAAAAAATTCACTCCAACATTAAAATCGAGAAAATGGCTGCGGTTAGGTCCCCAATTGGTTTTTACCGAATCAAGAGAAACATACTTCTCAAGCAAAGTTTTTTGGGAAAGAGCTTGAAACCCAATTATAAAAAGAAAAGAAATAATTATATATTTTTTATTCATAATGTTTATTATTTACTCATGTTAAGGAATTATACTTTAATAGCTACTGATTTCACAGATTTTAAACTACCACAAGATATTTTTCTTTGTGAAAATTTTAACAATTAATTAATTTTAATCTGTGTAATCTGTGGCAAGTCT
>JACQWN010000376.1:715-8932 GCA_016209245.1 Bacteroidia bacterium | reverse complement strand
AAATCTTCTAAGGTTTGGCCATCAGACCATTGGTATGTATAACCGGGTGTACCGCCTTCGACAGTCAAATTTATGGCTCCGGTAGAATTTCCATAACATTTAACATTTGTAATTGTAAATCCCAAATCCATAACTAAACCAATATCTGAAATAATAACTGAAGTTACAGAAGTGCAGGAATGAGCATCGGTGACGGTGACGGAATAAGTACCGGCAGCAAGGCCGGTAATATCTTCAATTGTTTGGCCCGTTGACCAAAGATAAGCATAAGGAGTTGTGCCACCTGTAGTTGTAATATCAATTGAACCGTTATTTGCTCCGTAGCAACTTGAGTTTGAAACAGTATAATTGATATTTAATGGTAGGGGTTGAATGATTTCTACTGATAAAACTGCATAACATCCATCTGCATCTGTTACGGTCAAGGAATAATTTCCTGCCGTCAAATTATATATACCGAGCGTTGAAGGGCCGTTAGACCATACATAAGAATAGGGGGGCGTTCCGTCCGTAGGTTCAAATATCCATACACTCCCATCATTACCTCCATAACAACTCACATTAGTTTTATTATATTTATCAACTAAACTTACATGGCAGTGAATAAAGTCATTATCTATTAACGGACAGCCATTTGCATCAGTTATCGTAACAATATAATTACCGGAAGCCAAATATCCTATATCTTCTGTAGTCGCACCATTTGACCATAAAAAACTATATGGAGTCATTCCGCCTATTATATTCAACTCAATACTTCCCGAAGCTCCCGAACAACAATGATTTGGAAATGATATAATAGCAGATAATAGTTGTTCCGGTTGAGTTATTGTAATGTTTTCGATAATAAAACAACCGTTACTATCTGTAATTCTGACAGAATAAGTTCCTGCAATCAAATGACTTATGTCTTCAGTAGTTGCGCCGGTTGACCATATAAAGCTATAACCACCGCTTCCACCGGTAACTGTCAGATTTATACTTCCATTATTACCTCCCCAACATGATACATTACTTACACTATAGGTAGCCGTTATTCCTGATGCCGCTTCTCCAATTGAAGTACATGAAACAGGTAATTCGCATACATCGTTTGCAGAAATTACTTTTGCACAATTATTTATTTCACTGCAATACAGAATATCTGTAACAAGTTTTGCCTGATAATCAAAAATTTTGGTTTCATTTGGTAATAGAAAAAAAGGATTGGTATATAGCTTTCTATCTGATGTACTGTAAATAAAATCAGCAGTATTCAATGTAGCATCATCAAAGCTTAAATCAAGCAAATCTTCTATTACAATATTCGAAATAGTAGTATTAGAGCTTGTATTTGTTACCTCAATAACATAAGGAATGTAATCGCCTGGATTAAATTGCTCTTGTTCTGTTGATTTATTCAATATTAGAATATCTTCATAAATAGTGATTTCATTGATAACGCTTGATGGATCGGAAATAATGCATGAATTTGAGCTTGAAATTAATAAATGAATATTAAGAGGAGTATTGGTTATTATTGATTCTTCCACCTTTAAATCCAGAGATAATTGGAAGTTGCACGGATGAGAAAGCATACCTGCTGAAATACTATAAGTTCCATCAGCTAGAAATTCGGAGGTTGGTAAAATAGTAAATCCTTGAGGAATAATAACAGATAAATCTATTGCTTCTGCATTTGTAGTAACATTTTCAGGTAAACAAATTGTATATGCAATATTTAATGTTTCTCCGATACATGGTAAATTATCTGAAATAACGCTGCTTATATCCAACTGTTGTAAATCGGCTTTAAGCACTCTCAAATAATCAATACTTACCCAATTTTCATATCCCGCTACATAAAAAACAAGATAGTTCAGGTCGGAACCGGTATTATTCGTTATGTTAGCAGTATATTTAGTCCATTGATTACTAAATATGCTTATATTTGTCAATAAATTTGGTGTGAATGTGCCGCAGTCATTCCAATCATTCGGCAGTTGACAAGGAATAGTCTCACTAGCATAGAAACGTACCAATGGGTATGTTGGATTCTGACATAGCCCATAAAATTCAATTTGATAGGTATGACCATCCAATAATGGCTCGTCAAAGGGTAAGTATAAACCACTAACATATTTGCCACATGTTTTATAAGCACAATACAATTTTATGTATTTTAATCCTTCATAAGCATTTACTGATGTCATCAGATAACTAACTGCATCTGTATATGTTTCAGGACAAAAATTTGAAAATTGATTAAAACTGCTATTTGTCAAAGTTTCAAAATTCCCCAAACTTAAAATATTACATTCTATATTGCAATCAATAGGATTAAAAGTAATACTTCCTGTTGCAGTGCCTGTACAAAATTGTGATTCCATCCCTGTCAATTCAATAGTTACCGGTTGATCGCCAATTAATATCTCAATAGGATAAGGTGATTCTGTTGCTGTTATTGATAATGGAGTTATTGTAGAACCTGATATTTGGTTATAATATAAAGTCCAGGGACCAACGCCTGTAAATTCTGCATAGACATAACTTCTTTCACCGCTACATGCTTCTGTCGGAGTATTATAAAAAATCGAAGCATAAGGAATACCTACTACAATATAATCAGACTTTATTTTAGTATTATTACCATAGACATTTGAAACAGTTAAAGTAACATCGTACGTACCGGTTGAACTAAAAATTACTACCGGATTCTGTTCTGCTGAAGTCGCGGGTGTTCCACCTTCAAATTCCCAATACCAACCAGTTACTGTTGGACCTGTGCTTTCGTTAAAAAATTGTACACTTTGATTTGGGCAGACAACTGTATAATCGGAAGAAAATTCAGGATATGGAACAGTCATAAAACAAGTAAGTGCATTTACAGCATCAATTCTACCATCTCCCAATAATCCGGCTACGAAAAAATCATTCGTTTGCTGGTTACACCCATGAGCAAGATTTAATTCCTGAGCATTTTCTATTAAACAGGTTTCAATCTCATCAGGTGTAGCAGATGGCGCATAAGATTTCATTAAAGCGCATAACCCAGCAACAAGGGGACAGGCTTGCGATGTTCCAATCATATATCCATATGCTGAATTTGATGTTGCAAAGCAGCTAAATATACCATCTTCTAAAAGTCCATCGTCGCCTCCAGGAGCCATAATATCAATATTATCGCCATAATTTGAATAAACGGTAATATTGTCGTATCTATTTGTGGCTCCAACGGATATGACATGATCAGAAGATGCAGGATATGAAGGTGTTGTGGTAAAGTCGTTGCCTGCACTTGCAACCAATACAATTCCCTTTTGATGAGCAACATTCATAAGATTCACATAAGTATCGTTAATTCCTGGTCCGCCAAATGACATACTAATTATATTTGCTCCTGCCTGCATAGCATAATATATTCCTTCTGCCGTTGATTGTAAATTACCTCCCGTGGAAAAATCAAGTTTTGTCTTGACAGGTATTAGTCGAACATTAGATGCAATTGATGCTATTCCTATAAAATTATTTGTTGAAGCGCCTGCAATACCTGCACAATGGGTTCCATGTTGAAAATCATTAATAGTCGCAGGAGAAACAGGTGAAGGTCCGGGGTTATTATCATTGTGTGCCGCATCCCATCCTGCAATATCATCTTTATAACCATTATCATCATCGTCTATATTATTGGAAAAATATAAAATAGCAGATGTGAGATCACTGCAACTACAACCATTAATCAATTCAGCGCTGCTTACATATCCATCACCATTTGAATCTAAATTAGGATAAGCTATCAAATTTAATTCTCCTTGATTAATGTTAATATTGTTTATAAGGTCCAAGTGGTCTATCAGAACAGCGTTATCAATAATCGCCACTACAACATCACTTGCATCAGCTTGTATAACCCATGCATTTTCAGAATTAATTAAGGGCAGATGCCATTGATATGTATATTGTGGATCGTTTACAGTAGTTTTATATACAGGAATCTTTTCAATATATTCCATAAAGGGGAAACTTTGTTGACAATAAATTATTAAACTGTCGACTTCACTATAGTTGCTTATTTCTATCGAATATATTTTTTGCAGGATTTTACTATCCGAATTTGGAAATGCAGGTGCGACTTTCTTAACAGCAAATTTTTCCATTATTTCGTTAAATGTACTAAATATCGTATATTTGTTATTTGCCGGATCATATAATGGATCAAAATCTTCATCGTCAAATATTTTCATATATAATTCATTTGTCAGGTAACGTGCAGAATCCGGTTCGGTTGTTATAGTACATGTATCGCCAAAATTTCCGATTACACTGTTAACTAATACTCTTACTACAATATTATATTCTATATCGGATTGTGGCAATGAATTTAGCTGAATCAGTTTAAGTTCATTGTTATTTCTGATAATACTTTCACTAAAATTCAGACTTTTATTTTCCACCAAAAATTCGTACCCCGTGGCTCCCGGCACGGGTATGGCATACAATGGTTGGTCTAAGGCGACATCGGTTGCGCCGCAGTCCTGGGCTTGGAGTTGGGTGAGGGGTATTTCTTTTAGTTTAGCCACGCTAAACATACTTGTATTTCCTTGCACATCTGTAGCCGTAGCAATCACATAATCATAATTCGGATTGCTGACTGTTGTCGTCCAGCTCCCGTCTGCATCGGCTGTTACTGAAGTTAGATATACATTTGCATTTTCATTGCCGGTGCTGCCGAACACCTCGATATTGTTACCAGGTTGGGAGGTGCCGGAAACAGTAATACCGGTAAACGAGGTTATTACAGGTGCCATCTTGTTCATATTTGCATTTGCAAGCCATATACCCACAGTATTATTAAATAACCGGTTGCCGGTTATCTTGACAAAATTAGAACTGAATATATTTATACCTCTTAAACCGCACCATGCAATAGTATTCCCTTCATTAACTCCTGTTCCGCCGATAATATTGTTGCTGGCATTTTGAATATAAATACCATAGTCTTCTATTCCATTGTTAGGCAAAATATCTGAATCGGTACCAATAAAATTACCTTTTATAATTCCCTGCGATTCCAATAAACGTATCCCGCATGTCATCGTAACAGATATTCCATTATCAATATTTGTGATAATATTATCTGTCGCTATATAGCTGTTACAGGAGTTAAACATTACTCCAACATTCATAAAATTTCGTATATGAATTCCTTTCAACATTATGTTTGGGAAATCTAAAAAATAAAAACATGAAAACACCATGTTTTGTCCATCAATAATAATCTGAGGATGTCCGTATAAGTAACCATTTTGACTTGTACCGTCAATAATAACAGAATTTTTAATAGTAGGAAGCCGAAAATTTAATATAATGGTATGTGGACCACTGCCGGCAATATTAAAAATAATAATACAAGGACCCGGTGTATCATTCGTTTGCCATACCGCCCATTGCAATTTCCCCACAATCTGCGGATTATTCGGATTTTGTAAATACAAAAACGGATCAAAATCCGTTGTATCGGTTACCGTATATACGGTTTGAGCGCTTGAACAATAGCTTAATATTATTACTGTTGATATTAATAATACCATTACCGGCAACAGTTTGTTCTCTTTTTTAAAAATACCCAAGGCGTTGAGCACATTTCCATTATCCTGCGATGTGCCGAATTTATACGCAGCTTTTGCTGAAAGATTCGATTTGTTAACCTTGAAAGTTACTGTTACGTCAATCGAATCGCCAGGTATTGGCTCATCCCCGGAATAAAAATCCGGTATTACAGTCAGGTCCATTAGCTTGACCTGGTTTTGTTGTGCATAAACCTGCCAGCCATTTTAAACATGTATGTTTTACAACATTTTTATAAATTATTGTTAAAAAGAGTGATATTTTAAATGAATTAGTGACGATAAAATAACAGGAAGCAAAATCAAGGTTTTGAAAACTATAAAGGGAAAAAAATAATAAAGGAAGTAAGCAAATAGCCGGGGAGTTGTTATGACTCTCTCTCTCTCTCTCTGGAAAATCAAGGGTTTCAGCGTGGGTGTATTAAATTTTTGAAACATAAAAGCAGTATTATTTATATTATATGTAATGAAACTGGATTTTTCTGAATTTTTTCTGATACTTTTTTTGGCATTTTTCAAATGCCAGTTTACAAATATATTAAATTCATGACGCTCAATTGTCCTTGTGGACGAATTGAGGTCACTTGACCTTCATTCGTCCGCAGGACAATGAAGCGTTATATTCACTCCTTATATTTGTAAACTACTTTTACAACATTTTGAAAAATGCCTTTTTTTTCAATATTAAAATATTTCATGGCAACTATGTCTGTTTACGCATGAGGTTTTAAAAAGTTTCAACAGGTTACCGATCCTGTAATATTGAATTTTCACAGAAAAATATGTTTTTTGAAAAATTTTCCGGATAAACAGGATATAGATAAAATTTGTTGAAAAAACGGGCGGATAATTTGGAAAAAAAATAATTTTGCAGGTTGAGAAAAAAGTTATTAACAATTTTAATTCCATAATTTCAGTATATTTGTACAAATTATACTGAAAGAAAATGAATTTGCAAAAAAATATCAACTAATATCGCGAAGCAAATATCCATAAATATCTGATATTAATAGATATTAATAGATATTAATAGATATTAATAGATATTAATAGATATTTGTTGATATTTAGTTTAAAATTATTTTTGCAAACCTGATTTCTTTGGGTATATTTATTCATGCAACACAAAAATTTATGACTATTCATGAGATAAAAATCTCGTTTAAAGAATATGGAGCGCTATCGGAGTTAAGCAGAATTGAGCAGAAACTTGTAACAAAAGCAGAAAATGCTGCCCATAAAGCTTATGCTCCATATTCACATTTTATGGTTGGTGCTGCTATCTTACTTGAAAATGGTGAAATAATTGAAGGCAACAATCAGGAAAACGCAGCTTATCCATCGGGGCTTTGTGCCGAAAGAGTAGCTATGTTTTATGCAAATTCAAAATTTCCGGATATACCTATAATTACTATTGCTATCTCGGCATTTTCAAAGAAAGGAAAAGTTATCGAACCCGTACCTCCGTGTGGTTCGTGCCGCCAGGCGCTTCTTGAAAGCGAAATACGGTTCAAAAAGCCAATCAAATTAATTCTTTCAGGAAAGAAAAAAATTTATATTATTGAAAATATTAGCAGCTTACTTCCATTAAACTTCAGTAATAAAATGTTAGAATAAAGTTACTATTTAGTGTCTGTCTGTAAAGTGTCTGTAATGTCAATACACAAATAAATATATTGACACGAATTACACGAATTTACAGGAAAAAAATATTTTTAATTCGTGCAATTCGTGTCATATTCAGAGTTTATGGACAGACACTATTTAGGTCAACGCTGTTTCGTACAGATTATCCCACCGAAGTACGAATTTGTTACGAAAATACGAATTACGAATCTATAAATTGTCAATGTTCGTTGACCATGGTTTGTAATTCGTATGTTCGTATTTTGTTCGTACTTCGGTGGGATAATAATGCCCATACCTAAAAATAGTGATTTAATTTTTACTGATAAGAAACTGGCTTAAAATAATTAAAATTAAAGTAAAAATTGAGCTTAATATAATTTTGCAGATAGTAAGGAAAAAATCGTGAAAGCTAAATGCTTCCAGAAAATAATAAACTATATGATGTGCTACTGTCAGAATAACTAAATATTTTAGAAACCAGTTAAATCCAAAATAATATATACGGGGAAAAGTACCGGGTTCATAACCACCGCGGGGTGCAATAATTTTCAACACTTTTGGGCGCAGAAACGATATGAAAACCGTAGCTGAAGCATGTAATCCGGGTGTATTGTTAAAAATATCTATAAATAATCCCAGAAAAAAACCGATAAAAAGTAAAAACCAACCCCGTACCTCAAATGGAAGAATAATAATAAAAAGTATGAACAGGTAAGGGTTTATTATACCGAAAAAATTTATATTATCCAGCACTATTACCTGGATGAGTATTAAAAAAATAAAGATTAAGATATATTTTACGAATAATTTAATCATTTTTTTCGGTGTTTTCGGTATTTTCGAGAGCTTCCTGCTCCTTCTTCATAAGATTTCCGATAACATGTACATACGATAATTTTTTAAAGTCAGTTGTCAGTTGAATTGTAATATCGTAAAAATTTTCACCGGAACCAATACTAAATCCAGTAACCGTACCTATTGG